>JAYUJG010000334.1:0-11275 GCA_043765355.1 Acidobacteriaceae bacterium
GCAATCGTCGTCGGGGACGTTGTTGGAACCGCCCAATATTCCGTTCGAACTGTTCCGTCGTCCAACTGCAAGACCACGACATAGTAAGTGCCCGATGGCGTCGCGCCCGCGTTGGAAACAAGTTGCGTTGTAAAGGCACCGAGCGCCCCGATCGTCACGGCCAGATTGCCCGCCGCCACTACATTTCCATTTGCCGTCTGGAACGATGGCCACGAGATCAATACTGTGCCCGCAGCGGGGGTTCCATCGGCGCGGTAAATAGTGCCTGCGACCGTTGTAAGCGCCAAACCTTGCGCCTGCAAATCCGTCGTCGCCATCAGCGCCATCAGCAACACAACCGCCATGGACGCCACGACCCGCGCTGCCGTGGGCAAAGTGTTCCTCTTCGTCGAGAACGATCTGGGCATCTCTTGTTTTCTCCTTGGGCGCGCACGCTGCCGCACTTGGGGCCAATAAAAAAACCGCTCGCTTGAGCGGCCCGTCTACCCCGAGTTGTATCCCTACTCAAATCCGGTTAGGTCGAGTTCAGCGGCCCACTTTTAATTCGCGACGCCAGGAATCGCCTCACGCTGTCAACATAAACATCCGCGAAGTCGACCACCGGCCGTCGCGTCTCGATCAGCACCATGGCCGCCTCGATTTCAAACTCCATCGCACACAACACCGCCAGCGTCATCATCGGCGCCCGGTGCACCCCCGCAGCGCAATGCACGTAGATCCGCGTCTCCGGTTGGGCCAGCGCTTCCTCCGCGAAATCAACCCCGCGTTTCAGCAGATCTAGTGGCTTGGGCAGAAAGTCATCGTCGGTCGGATTCCATAGCACCTTGACCCCGAGCGGCTCCGCAATCGGACGATCGTCGAACTCGATTTGCATATTGACCACATGGGTGATGCCGGCTCGCGCCAGTTCTTCCATGTTCCCCGCGTTCCATATCCCGCCGCCGAGCGCAATTCGTTCCGTGACCCAGGACATGTCCATGCTGCGTTCCGTTCGCCTTCCCGACGTCTTTCTCATCCTGCGTTTTATGAGTATTCTGATTCTACTTTACCCTTCGCTCTTCTCTAGCCGCCAACTTGCCCGGGCGCTACCCAGCCGCCACAACAGAAAAAGGGCGCGATTTGCGTCGCGCCCTTCAGAGTTTTCCCTTTTTCTTGACTCTTAAGTTTAGGATATCAAATCGGAAGGGGGTGTACCGACAAGATTCCGATATTTATTTTTACTTTCGTTTGAGTTACTTACATCGAAATTGCACCTTTTCGCCTCTTGACAGGTTTTCTGACCCCTCGTAGCTGAAGGCAATACCTCCATCAACCCACCCGCAAGTAGGATTCGCGAGAGTTGGTCGAGCGCCTCCTGGATGAACCGCTCGGCCATTCTCTGGTTGTAGCCGATTAGCCGTGCCACCTCGGGGACCGTATATTCCTCGAGAATATTCATGGCCAACAGTTTCTTTTCAAGGGCGTTTAGCTTCTCGATCGCCTTCTCCATGTCCGCCACAAAGATCACAACATCCTCGAAGTTCCTCATCGTGTACGACGTGACCCGCGTCCGGAAAAACTCGCGCCCCAACAGGGATGGCAGTCTTCCCACCTCGACCGACGCCCGAGCGTATCGCCGCAGCAGCGCTACCGTCCGTCTGCGGTAGGGCCACAAATCCATTTCTGTTTCTTGAAACACCACCGACGGCGGAATTTCGGCCTGCCCCATCAATCCCCACGCGAGCGTGCCCGCTACTCGTGCATTCGTCATAGCCGTACCTCCATCACTGCCACTCCCTGCAAACACTCGATCCGCGTTAAATTCTGAAGCCTCTCGCGCTCAGCATCCATGCCCATCGGGCGCGCCCTGCGCCGGCGTGGTTTGCGTGGAGGCGCCTCCCCAGGGTCGGGTCGCGCCGCCAAACGCAAATTGCAACTGGCGCAATACACTCCGCTTGTTCCTTGCAGACGCAGCCACAATCCGCCGCACCGCTCGCAATACTTCAGGTCGACTTGGATTTCCTGGCCTTCCATCTTGCCCATGAAGTTCATGATTGCCTCGCTTTCTGTGAAGTTAAAAACAAAAATGCCCTGGCACCGATTTCTCGGCCCAGGGCTCGTTTCTCTTACGATGACCTGTGTTGCTATTTAGTTAGAAATCAATCAGTTACTGCAATCGTGCAGTTACTCCCGATACCGACTGCCGGAAGTAGCTCTCTTCGTAGCCCGATTTGAGCACCTGTCCGTTCTGAACAATCAGGCTCAAACGACCGTTGAAGCGAATTGTCTGCAACAACCTCTGCATCGCTGCCGATAGCATTTCAGCCCCGCGTACTTTTCGGCGGAACTCCCCAAAACTTCTTTCCTCGTTCTCATGCGGTCGTACCTCTACTTCTATCATGGCTGACACCTCTTCTTGCGGTATAAGTGCAATATTAAGCATATAACTGGCTGATCGTATACCTCGACAATGTCTAAGTCAAGAACTGTCGTAAGTAAATAGTAAGATGTGCCGGCCAGTGGGGACTAACGGGGGTGCACGAACGTAGAGTACACCAATGTAGATAGTACCTGACTCTATAACACAGTCCTTACCACTGGCCGGCCTATTTCTTGAGAAGATCCCTAAGCTTACCAAGGTCCTCTGGCCCCGCGTCGCCGATCGCAAAGTATTGCAGGCCGTCTTCCCGCCAACTTTCCAAACGAAATGATCGCGCGTCCATTCTCTCCGCAATCGCGAAATCCTCGGGCAATGCTCTTCTCTGAAAGATAAATACCGAGATCTTGTGCTTGCGGACTCTGAATAGCAACTGCGCACCGGGTGCCTGCTCCAGATAACTAACTCTGCCGCCAACTAACTCAAACGCAGATCCTTGTAACTCAGGCAAATTAAACGTAAAAGGGATCTTTCCAGCAAACCATGGCTTTACATTGTGGCGGTCGGAGGAAACTACGTCGACGGGATTGGCGCTTGCCAGGGTCGCCACGTGCAAGTCCGCCAGTTCGCCCTCGATCCTGCCTTGCGGACGGACTTCCTGAACCATGGGCGTGTGCGGCTCGCCGCTCCTTAACTGGAGGATTCTAGCTCCGCCGATCAGCAGCATCAGAGCGGCAGCCGCGGAAAACACCGGCCGCAACTGCCACCAGGCTGGCTTCGCGGGCGAAACACTGTTCTGGATCCGCGCGCGAAACGCGGCATCCGGCGCGTAACCCTGACTCGCCGAATGAATCGCGCGCTTCCATTGCAATCTCCGCAAGGCTTCCGCCGAGCACGCGGAGCACTCCCGTAAGTGGCCGTCGAGTCCCACCATCTGATTGGAATCGAGTTCCCCGTCGAGATACGCGTCGAGTTGTCCGGTCCACGCTTCGTGGGTCATGTCGCTCGTCACATCTCCATTCATAGCGAACTCCTGTGCAGTTTCTGTTGCACCGCGTCACGCAGCAATTTTCGCGCGCGCGACAGCCGCGACATCACCGTCCCCAGCGGGATCGCCAGCGCAGTCGCGATTTCCTGATACGACATTTCCTCCGCTTCACAGAGCAGCAGCACTTCCCGATAGGGCACGGCAAGCTCCGCAATCGCCTGCTGAATCACCTGCTGGCTGCTGCGGTCAATCAGGATGGTCTCTGGAGTCTGGACCTCGGTCGGAATATCCGAATCTTCGTCGTTGAAGTCGACCGAGACGGTGGCCGCTCGAAGCCCCGTCCGCGAATTCAGAAAGCTGTTGCGCAGGATACGAAACATCCAGGCTTTAAAATTCGTCCCCGGCTCGAACGATGCGAATCCCTTGAGCGCCTTGGCGTAAGTCTCCTGCACCAGGTCTTCGGCCTCTTCGCGGTCTTGGGTGAGCCAGTGCGCAAAATTATAGAGACGGGCAAACAGCGGCAGCGCCAACTGCTCAAACGTCGCCGCCGCCACGCGCTTGTCCGACATGCACATAAGAGTAAACCAGCGCGGAGGGTTTTTATTCCCAGCGGAACAAACTTTTCTTTCCTGGAATAAATCGTGAGCTGGCCGGTTAGTCATGGTGCGGGAACAAAACACGAGCGATTAGGAGCAACACCATGGCTGCAACGAAGGACGAGATTCTTTTTGACCACAACCACGACGGAATCGACCGGCGCGGTTTTCTCCGCTGCATGGCCTGGGCGGGCACCGGAGCGGTTTGCGTACTCAACGGTGGCGTGCTCACCAGCTACGCCCTCGGCCATGACGGCGAAAAAGGCGTCAAAATCCCCAAGGGCGAGTTGTCGTTTGTACAGATCAGCGACAGCCATATGGGATTTGATAAGCCCGCCAATCCCGACGTGATCGCCACGTTTCAGGCGGCGATCGACAAAATTAACGCCCTGCCTGTGGCTCCGGAATTCATTTTGCATACCGGCGACGTCAGCCATCTGGCGAAAGCCGCGCAGTTCGACAATGTGGAACAGATCCTGAACTCCGCGCGCACTCGCGACGTGTTTTATGTTCCCGGAGAGCACGATCTCGTTGGCGACGACGGCCAGCAATTTCGCGAACGCTTCGGCAAAGGCACGCAGGGCGCGGGCTGGTACAGCTTCGAGAAAAAAGGCGTGCATTTTGTCGGCCTCGTCAACGTGGCGAATCTAAAGGCCGGAGGCCTCGGGTCGCTCGGCGCTGAACAACTCGAATGGCTCGAGAAAGATGTGCGGCACCTCAAGACCAGCACGCCAGTTGTCGTCTTCGCTCACATTCCGCTGTGGACCGTCTATCCCGATTGGGGTTGGGGCACCGAAGACAGCGCGCAGGCTCTCGGGTATCTGAAGCGTTTCGGCAGCGTGACCGTGCTCAACGGACATATCCACCAAACCATGCAGAAGGTCGAAGGCAACGTGACGTTCCATACGGCGTTTTCGACCGCATTCCCGCAACCAGCACCCGGTTCGGCGCCTTCGCCCGGACCGATGAAGGTTCCCGCCGAGCAATTGCGGGCGCTCCTCGGCGTGACGAATGTCCACTACAAAAAAGGACAGCACGCGCTCGCGATCACTGACTCGTCGCTGCTTTAACCGGCTCGACGCTTTCAAACATTCAATCAACGATCGAAGTCATTCAAATTCAAAAAAAACCGACGGATCAAAAGGAGAAGACAATGCAACGAAATATTTGTGGCTTGAATCTGCGCCCCGTGGCGGGATGGTTGACTCTGGCGCTTCTGGGTCTGGGGTTCGCGCTCTTGGGGTTGGAAGGGCGCGCGACGGCGGAAAGCCCCCCGCCGGTGCAAGTCATCATCGATAACTTCAGCTTCGCTCCACCAACTCTGACCGTTGCTGCTGGAACCGAGGTGACCTGGGTGAATCACGACGATATCCCGCACACCGTGGTGAGCGAAGACAAGACGACCTTCAAGTCGCACGCCCTCGACACCGACGAAAAATTCAGCTTCACTTTCGACAAGCCGGGTACGTTCACATACTTCTGCTCGCTCCATCCAAAAATGACTGCCAAAGTCATCGTCCAGTAAGCGTCACTTGAGCGGCCGGGCCGCGACGCCCGGCTTCCACTGGCACCCCGACACAACAGGAGAGCTATGAATCCGTTCGATCCCCGCGCCGCCATCTTTGCCAAACACGCGCAGCATGTGGTCCTCATTCACTTTCCGATCGCTCTGTTCATCACGGGCGTAGCCTTTGATTTCATCTCGACCGTGACTCGCCGAAACAATCTTGCCTTGGTCGCCTACTGCAACTTCAGCGGCGCCATACTGACGGCCATTCCGGCGGCGCTGACCGGCTTGCTGGCCTGGCAATGGGAGCTCGAGGGCCGAAGACTGAAGGGCATTCTGTTGATGCATCTGATCGCTGCCTCCACGTCCCTGATCTTGATCGCAGCCGTCTGGTGGCTGCACCGGAGGTCAAATCGCCTACCGCTCGCCGCCTTGCCAGCATCACGTTGGGTCCTGGAGTCTCTAGCGGTAGCCGTCGTCGCGGCAACCGGGCACCTCGGTGGATTCCTCAGCGGCGTGAATCACCCGTAGCTATGCCCCGGCGATTTTTCCGCAACCCTCCCTAACCAAAACCTCGTACCAACGTCTGACTACCTGGAAGGCAGCGTGCCCAATCGGACCTGGCACCATGCCCCACACCAGCGACGGATTGGCGGCGCTGGATAAGTTTTGATCGACGCGTTAGTCTTTCAGAGCAATTTCGCTGTTTCAAAAACCTATGATCTGGAAAATCTCCGCTCTCATTCTCGCGGCCCTGTCGGTTGCCGTGCCCGCTTTTGCCCAACACTCTTCCTCGGAACCGGTGCTCGACGTTTCTTCCATGGATAAAACGGTTGACCCGTGCATGGACTTCTACACCTACTCCTGCGGCGGCTGGATCAAGAACAATCCGATTCCGGCGGACCAGTCCAACTGGAGCACCTACGGCAAGCTCGAAGACGACAACCGCGCGCAATTGCGAACGATCCTGGAAGAAGCGGCGAAGACCGACCGCGTTCGCGACGCGGTGACACAGAAGATCGGCGACTACTACGCGTCCTGCATGGATGAGGCCGCGATCGAGAAGCTCGGATCTCAGCCTCTGACACCGGAACTGCAGCGCATCGCAGCCCTGAAGTCGAAGCGCGACCTGGCGGAGTATCTTGCCACGGCGCAGTTTCCGCCGTCGCTTGACGGCGCTGGTGTGCTGTTCGCATTCCGCTCCAATCAGGACTTCAAGGACTCGACTCAGGTGATTGCCGAAGCCGATCAGGGCGGACTCGGTCTTCCCGATCGCGACTACTACTTGAAAGACGATGCCAAGTCGAAAGAACTGCGCGCCGCCTACGTAGCTCACGTCGGAAAAATGTTCGAACTGCTGGGCGACAAGCCTGCCGCCGCAGCAGCCGAAGCCGCCATGGTGCTGCGCATTGAAACCGCGCTCGCCAGAAGCCAGATGACCCGCGTCGAACGCCGCGATCCGCCCAAGCTCTATCACAAGATGAGCGTCGAGGAACTCGGCAAGCTCGCGCCCACCTTCGACTGGCCCACCTATTTCCAAAAGACGGGCGTGGCTTCGCTCGCCTCGCTCAATGTTGTGACGCCCGACTACTTCCGGGCCATGAGCCAAGAGATAAAGAAAGAAAAACTGAACGCCTGGAAGACCTACCTTCGCTGGCACGCGGCCCATGAAGCGTCGAACAGCCTTTCGGCGGCGTTCGTGAACGAGAGTTTTAATTTCTACGGCAAGACTCTCCGAGGCAGGCAGCAATTGCCCCCTCGCTGGAAGCGCTGCACCAACGACATCGACGGCGACCTCGGCGAAGCGGTCGGTCAGGCCTACGTGGCGAAATACTTCAGTCCAGAATCGAAAGCGGCTGCCTTTAAAATCGTAAAAGAGATCGAAGCGGCCATGCAGAGCGAGATTCAAGCGTTGCCCTGGATGGGCGCGGCGACCAAAGAGCAGGCTCTCGCCAAGCTGCACGCCATCGCGAACAAGATCGGCTACCCCGACGCCTGGCGCGACTATGGCGCTCTGAAAATCGCGCGCGGAGACGAGATCGGGAACTCGCAGCGAGCATCCTGGTTCGAATTTCACCGATGGCTCGCGAAAATCGGCAAGCCCGTCGACCGTAACGAGTGGGGAATGACGCCTCCCACTGTCAACGCGTACTACGATCCGCAGAAAAACGACATTAACTTTCCCGCTGGAGTGCTGCAACCGCCCCTCTTCAGCGCCCTTTCCGACGCCGCTCCAAACTATGGCGACACCGGGGCGACCATGGGCCACGAGCTCACCCATGCCTTCGACGACGAAGGCAGCCAGTTCGACGCGCTGGGAAATTTACGCAACTGGTGGACCGACTCCGATCGCAAAGAGTTTGAGCAACGCGCGAAATGCGTGGTGGACCAATATTCCGGATACACCATCATCGACGACATCAAGATCAACGGCAAACTAACGAACGGCGAAGATCTTGCGGACCTCGGCGGAACGCTGCTGGCCTATCTCGCGTGGAAGCAAGACACCAAAGATCAAAAATTAGACGCGCTCGATGGGTTGACACCAGAACAGCGCTTCTTCGTCGCCTACGGCCAGAGTTGGTGCACGAACGAACGCGACGAAAATAAACGCCTGCGAGCGACGGTCGATCCCCATTCTCCCGAAAAGTATCGCGCCAACGGCGTGGCCGCAAACATCAAGGAATTCGGTACCGCGTTTCACTGCAAGCCAGGCCAAGCGATGGTCCGAGAGAACTCCTGCCGCGTCTGGTAGCGCTCCTGTAGAGCGGACACTCCTGTCCGCTGCCGTTGCTTTTGATTCTTGTTTTGATTCTTCATTCTGATTCTTGATTTTGATTTAGGCTTTTGATTCAGATTTTGTCCTGGGTCTTGATTTTGTCCTGGATTTTCGTTTAGATCTAGCAGCCTTGCGCAAAGCTCGCAAATCTTGCCCGATGCGGGAAGGGCACGAGTTCACTCGTGCCGCAAATCTGTGAAAATCTAACCCCGCTTCAGCGCCCGAGGTGTGCTTCTCTCACCCTCAACAACTTTTTCGCACCCTGCTAGATTGGATCGACGCCGACCGCAGCCCTTTAAACAAATAGCCAGGGACGAAACACAACACCGCGCCAAGATCAACGAAAGCGGACAGTTCCGCTCCACTCAATCCTACCCTCGTTCGAAGGCGTGCTTCTCTTCCAACTGCAACAGCGCCGCCGCCATCTCCGATTCGAAGCGGTCCTTTTGCTCCATCAGGGCAGGAACAGCGGTTGCGTGCCCACGCGCTATGGTGAACAGCCCCTGCCGCACCAGTCCAGCGGCCACCTCGGCAAAGTGATCGGCGGTGGTCTCCAGATACAACGCTTCCGTCGGATCGTTCAGCCGCACATCTCCGCCCACCAGCCGCGTTTGCCAATACACTTTGCGCTCGATCAAACGCGCAATCTCTTCGTCGGTAGCTTTGCCAAACGCCCACTGCTTCAGCTTGAAGTTGTAGTGGCGGCTGGACAAAGGCAGCGGCACGAGTTTGCCAGACTTCGCAAACTCAGCCTGCTTGCGGTCCACTTCCTTGCGCAGAGCGTTGATGATCGGCGCTTCCGTATCCTTCGGCTCGAGCGAAGGCAGCACCTCACGCAACGTCACGGAGAGATTCACCGCAACCAAAGCACGCAGTCCGCCGGAATTTTCCAAAGTGATCACCGTGTGCAGCACGTCAAAGTCCGCGCCCGACGTGGCGTGGTGGAAAGGCCATTCGAGCTTGAAACTAAGTGGCAGCCCGGTGCGGGTGACGTAGACAGTCTTCGTCTCGGAAGTCGGAGTAGGGTTGCTCATAAGAATATTCGTGAAATGTATTCTACCCCGTAGAGACGTGGCTTGCCGCGTCTCTCTCGCAGCGGCGATGCCGCACACGCTTCTCTAAAAACTCTCCGATTCAATCGCCGCCGCGTGCTACGCTGATTTCCTTCGCGGCCTTTCCAGGCTTTCTTAGCGCACTTTGCGGTTCAAGCTCTTGGCCTCACAACTCAATCCCGCCTCATTCGGAGGTCCCCTAAAGAAATCTACAAACGCCACAGCCGCAACAGATTCCAGATGGCCGACGCGCTCAACAATCCCCAGATCCCAGCCGTCACGATGGCGCTTTGCCAAGTCTCCAGCAGGTCGGCGAACACTCCGGCGACAAAGACGAAAAAAAACACCAGCGCGACCAGATGAAACCCTTCTCCCGGAAAACTCGGGGCCGCCATCGACAGTATGAGAGCCAGTCCCGCGATCGCAAGAGGAATGGTGTTGCCGAAATAGCGGGTGCGCTTCCATCCGAGATACGCGATCAGGGCCACCGGCAGAGCAAACATGAGCGGGGGGCAGCCGAGGGCGATTGATCGGCACGCACCCCGATAGGAAGCGAATGTGCCAAAAGCCGAAGAATCAAAGTCGATCCACCGCGCATGCTGCATCCCCTGCCAGAACAATGCAGGCTCGAAAAAATAGGCGCCAAAAATCAGCGTCGCGCCGACCGCGATGGCGGTGATCCAAATCACCACAACCGACCTCGGCCGTACCGGCGCTACCCAGAACATAAGCGGAAAAATCAGCAGTGCAAGCACGCCCAGCGAAAATTGATTGCCCGCTGCCAACGCCACCGACAACCCCAACAGCAGAATGCGCTTCCAGTTCCAGAGCACGACTTCACGCGGAGCGTACAGCGTGTGCGCCACCGCGATGGCTGTAAAGATGGTTCCGAACGCTCCCCACACCGCGCCCATTTCTCCCAAACTCTGCGCGCTGCCGACGTTCACGATCATCGACGGCGAAAAACAGTAGAGCCCGAGCGCGACATATCCGCCCGCGTTGCCATAGAGTCGCCGCGAAACGTACCAGAGCGACGCTCCGAGCATGACGCCGAAAAATAAATAAGGAGTCGCGGCCACCAGCGGCTCAAGCGATTCCGGCAACCACGACCCGAGTCGCGATAGAAGTCGCGACAAGACTGGACGCGCCAGAAGCGGCGCTGCGGCAACAAGATAATACAGAGGCGATCGGTCCTCATCGTATCCGTCGCGCACGCGTAGATGGCCTTCACGACCCGACGAGGGCACCCCGGTGATGGCTTCGGCGCGCAACGACTGCGGCGTGCCCGCGATCACGCCGCCTTTCCACTGTTCGAGGCCCTGGTAGATGCGCAGAGCCTGATCGGAGCCTGGTGTCGATCCTTTCAACGTCTGCACTCGGACGAGCCAGACGCACTGTAAAAAATAGACCAGCAGCAGCGCCGCTGCCGCAAACTGCGGTGCGCGGAAGCCGTCGGAATGGAAAAGTCGACGCAACATTTGCGTTGCTTTGTATAACTATTGCCAACAAACCAGGACCGAGTGTTTTACCATGTCCGGGACGATGATGGATAACAAACCGGAGATGGATAACAAACCGCTCTCCCCTCTTCCCACGGAGCCCGAACTGAAAACGGCGACCGACGACTCGCCCTCGGTCGCGTCGTCATTCGCGCCATCGCCTGCGCCGATATCCTTACCGCCCGTTCCCGTGAAAACAAGCGCCCACCGAGAGTCTCCGCTGCGCGATATCTTCCTCGGAACCGAAGGCCTTTACCCAGCCACGCGCTGGCTGATTTACCTGGCGCTCGGGTGGATCGTGTTTCAGGTGGAAGGCTGGCTGGCGGTATCGCTCCGATCAAATATCAGCGGCCTCTGGTGGCGCATGATGATCGAAGGCGGCATGATGCTGGCCGCGATCTTGCCGGGCTTTGCCTTGGCCCGCTTAGAGGGCAGGCCGTTCGGCGACTTCGGTCTGCCGGCGCGACGAGCCTTCCGCCGAACTTTCTGGATCGGCGC
>JAYUJG010000335.1:0-4351 GCA_043765355.1 Acidobacteriaceae bacterium
CCCAAAATGGGAATCCGGGAAAGACGCTAGAGCTAAAGCCTTTGCAATCAGTAGGGGCTGGAATCGTGGTGGCGCAAGAAATCTTACGGAGTTGTTCCCGAAACGGGAATTGAGAAAAATCGGTTTTTCGTTGACTTAGCGGGGAACGTCCCGCCTGCCCCTGTATTTTCCAAAATGGAAATTCAGAAAGATCGGTTTTTCGTTGACTTAGCGGGGAACGTCCCGTCTGTCCCTGTATTTTTCCGATGAGTGTCAGACCGAGAGCTGTGCCGGTACGGTTCCGTAGGTCGATCATTTGCTGAGAGTGAAATCGGCTTTGGCATCCCCCGAGACGTTGACGCGTTGCGACTGCGTTTTCGTCCCCTCGTGCCAAATGGTTACGTTGTAACTGCCATCGGGGATGTTCTCAATCTTGTATTCCCGGGATTCGCCGGTCAGCGCGAAATACGGCGTAGGCACGACCACGATGTAGGCGCTCATCTCAGGGTGTACGTTGCACAGCATTGGCACCGCGCCTAGATTGTCGAATTTAAACGTGCGTTTTTCGTTTTGCGGCCAAGTTCCGAGATTGTGGGAAAGCTTTTTGTTGCCGCCCACGGAGGTCCAGAAAACGTTGTGGGCCACGCTGTCGCTGTTGAGGAACTCGACCGTACTACCTTGCTGCACGGGCAGGACATGAGGTTGGAACATGAGTCGCCGTTGCACCAGGATCGGCGATTGGGTTGAAGGAGGGAAAGTCTTGCCCGGGATCGCTTCCACATAGACTACCGACCCGCCAGATACTCCCGCCACTTTTCCGCTGATCGTGCTCGCCTGCGCCGCCAGACTCAGGGTGAGGCTGAGAATGGCTAATTGCAGAATATTGCGTTTCATTGTTTAAAGTCCTTTCGGATGAATTCAGTTTTACTTTGTCGTCCTGTGCACAGCTAAGAATCCCTTTTGAACATCAACATTCTTTCCAGCGATAAGGATTCTTCGCTGCGCTCAGAATGACGAATCGTATTTATGAAATAAGTTCTAATACACAAACTCCAAAGCCGTGACCGCTGCATTGGTGCGGAACGGGCCGATTAATCGCGTGGGCACCCCATTGGGCTGGAGTGCGCCATAGACAACCTGTTGTGGACGAATCTGGTACTCAAAAGATGCCTTGATATTGGCGTGGATGAGGAACTGCACGCCCGGGGTAAATCGGTTCCGGGTTGAACCGGACGGGGAAAAGAAAGGCGCGGGCGGAGCGCCCGATGTCCCTGCTAGGTATCCATTCAGCAGATCGGAGGTGGAACCTACGCGGTCCCAGCGCATGATGGTCATCATCCATGGGAAAACCATATAGTCAGCCTGAAGGAATCCGCCGGAGAAAGTGGCGGGATTGCCGCGGGCAAACCCGACCGGCGCGGTTGCTCCAGACGGAATCACCGGCACGAGATTGTGATCGTGGCCGTACATGTAGAGTCCGTAGATGTCGAACTTGTCGTGCAAGTTGAACTCGAAGTCACCGCCGAGCCGATAGAACGGCTCGCGCGCGGTCAGTACAGTTGGTGTCGTGCCGCCGGGGAAAACTCCGGAGAGACGTTGCACGGAGCGGCCAAACAAGTAGTAGGAACCGGCGGTGATGAAGTTGTGGGTCCGTGGGCCGGTCTTACCTGCCGCCTGAACCTCGTTGCGACTGGCATCGCGTTCCAGGTTAAGGCGGTACGCCAGACGCGCGTAAAGGTCTTTAAAATTGGAATCCGAGTTGAAGCCGACACCTCCGCCGTTGCCTCCAGTCCCCGATGGAACATTGGGCGGAGAAGTCGAAGTTCCACTGGTGTTCTGGTCAATGACAGCGAGAGAATAGTGATATCCGCCATAGCGATGACCGCCGCTGAGTTCAATGCCCTTTCCGGGCCCGGCTAGGGTAAAGGTATTGTTCACGAATTGCTGGCTAAAGTTGGTGTTCGCCACGCCGATGTTGGTTTGGGTATAGATATCATAAGGACTGATGTTGTAGGAGCGGGCCTGGGTAAAAGGAAGATCGAGTTCGAATTGGCCGACCTTCAGAGTGAACGAGTCCGTTGGGAGCTTCAAGATGCGGCCTAAGTTGACAAATCGAAGATACGCATCGCCGAGCGTGCCGTTGGAGTTCGCGCCAGAGACGCTGATGTCATCGTCCACCCAGAAAGCGATGTCGCTACCGAAATTACCGGCTGTGAAGATGCTGAAAAAGCCGTTTTGGAAATCTGTTCGCGGCACGTACGTGCCCACCGTTCCTGGCGGGAGCAGGACGTTGAAGTTGTTGGCATTGGCGCTGGTCACTTGAAAGAACTGGTTGTAGCGGAGGCCAATGGGCGGAACCCCCGGAATCGTTCCGGGCCAGACCGTATGCGGCCAATTCTCCTTCTGGGCCGGAGAGCCAAGTAGGACGGGTGGAATCTTAATAAAAGTTTCGTCATCCTTGGGGAACTTAAAGCCGGCGTCCTTAAAGGCCTTCCCAAAATCGTTCAGCTTAGGAAAATCTACGTGGCAGGTGGAACAACTGGTTCCGTACTGACGCGCGAACGCAGGAATAGAGTGCGCTGATGGAACTAGGCCAGTGAGAACCACAAGTGTGAAAATAACGATGGCAAATCGTTGAGGCATGGTTGGATCTCCGGTTCTAGGGAATCTCCTGCTAAAGAAATTGTGATTAAGAAATTTTTCTGCGCGCAGCCGCTCCAAAACTCGAGCCTCCGTTCCAGGTTTCCACCTTTACGTGATTGGAGCCGTTACACATTTCCGCCGGAACGGAACCTGCTGCAACGGTCGCGTATGCTGGCAATCGGGCCACCACTCCCAAGGATTGGTTTTTCGCGTCCAGTCTGGCGAACTCTGTCAGAGTGATCCAGCCTCCGAGGGCCACTAGGAGGAGCGTGAACAATCCCGCAAAGAGCAGCGGCCAGGTGAAGGACAAAGGCGCTTTGTTCGATTGCAGGGCCTGACCCGGTAAGGTACTCGCCGCGAGAAGCGATCTTGTGACGCTTTCGCGGTCCACCGCAGGTGGAGGTCCCGGCACCGTCGCGGCGACGACTGCGGACACCCGAGCTAAGCTGGCGGCTTCCACTGGGGGATAACGCTCGAGATATTCATAAACGTCGGAGGCTTCGTCGGCAGCGAGGTAGTCAAGGACTGGCATCCGGCCCCGGAAGACCTCATCTGCGGAGCTCATGGGAACTGCGGCACCACTGGTGACCTTTTGCACCATCTGAGAACGGGTGACACGGACAGGCAAGGTACTGAGCGGGGGAATTCTTCCTTGCAGAAGCTCGCTGGTGGTCGTATTCGCGCCTGTGGCACCGTGACAAGTGTGGCAAGTGGACTTCACCACTAACTCACCGACGCGATCCGGAGTCTCTTGAACCGCGATTTGTTTATGTTCCGAACTTGGAATGTCGGCAAGCAGGTTCAGGTAAGCGATGAGGGAACGGATCTCGGGTATGCTCAAATGCTGAAAGGAAGGCATGTCTTGTCCGCCTTCATGGAGGCGCTTCAACAAGGCGGTCTGGGCTTGGATGACCATCTCGGCGATCTGTTTGTGGCTTAAGGTGGCGCCTGCATTCTTCATTCGCTTGGTGACGAGAGCAGCGGACGTTGCGCGAATCGGGTCAATGAGCGATGGGATTTCCGGGGGAGTTCCGAGCCCTGCGGGACCGTGGCATCCTTGGCAGTTGAGCCGATATAGATCGGCCCCATGGAGAGTGACCAATGGCGCGGACGAACGAGGCGAACCCGTAGACGATAACCCGGCTGATACGGGCGTCGGCTGAAGCGGGCCCAGGCGCCACGTCTTGCCCATGCTCGTGTCGCCGAATGAGCGGTGAAGGTAATCCAGCCAGCTCTCTCCCGTGACGGCGGTCACAGAGACACTCCGAGGCGCAGCCGCGTGGGAAAACGCCGGCAACGTCCAGCAAACCAGCATGAGCACGGCGATCACCCTCCTCATTCCGCGAACGTTCGACTGTCTCGTCACGGCTTGAGCTGCACGACGAAGAAGAGTTGAAATCAAATTCATGAGGACCGTTCATCCTCGCCAGCGCAGAGCTGAGCGGTAAGATCGCTTCCATAATAAAAAGTTCGGGTAAAACTGGCGTTCCAGCAGACAGACGCAACGCGTCGGTGCGCTTCGATTGAAGGTACTCTAGTTCTCCGCTCTGTCTTTGCTCAAACGCAAACACAAGCCCAGAAGGCAAAATAAACACAAATTGTCATAGAGCTGGGGAAATAATACGGGGACAGGAAGCTGTGAAGAAATTGAAATTGCCGATTCCTGTCGATTTTCCGGGTGACCCGAAATGTATCAAGAAGTCCCAAACGTCGCTTGTAGGGCATTTAA
>JAYUJG010000336.1:0-3711 GCA_043765355.1 Acidobacteriaceae bacterium
GTCTCTCCCTACGACGAAATCGAATGGGAAACCCGTCTCGCTCAGATCACCGATGCCCAGGGCAACGCGATCTTCGAACAAAAGGACGTTGAAGTCCCCAAAGATTGGTCCGTCACCGCCACCAACATCGTGGCCAGCAAATATCTCCATGGCCATGTCGGCACCCCCGAGCGTGAAACCGGAGTCCGCCAGCTCGTCACCCGCGTCGCTGAAACTATTCGCGACTGGGGCATGAACGACGGCTACTTCCGTTCCGCCGAAGATGCCTCCGCTTTCCATGACGAACTCGCATACCTATTGCTGCGTCAGTACGCCGCCTTCAACAGCCCAGTGTGGTTCAACGTAGGCTGTGATCGCATCGAACCCAATTCCGACGCGCAAAACTGGCACTGGAACGCCACCACCAGCACGGTGGAATTCGGCGCCGTTGGCTACACCAAGCCGCAATGCTCGGCCTGCTTCATCAATGCGGTGCAGGATTCGCTGGATTCCATCCTGACCTTGGCCAAGACCGAAGGCATGCTCTTCAAGTGGGGATCCGGCACCGGTAGCAACCTCTCTCCGCTGCGTTCTTCCACCGAAGAACTCAGTGGTGGAGGCACGGCCAGCGGCCCTCTCAGTTTCATGCGCGGCTTCGATGCCTTCGCAGGCGTCATCAAGTCCGGCGGTAAGACTCGTCGCGCCGCCAAGATGGTCATCCTCAACATGGACCATCCTGACATCGTCGATTTCATCGAGTGCAAATCGAAAGAAGAAGCCAAGGCGCACGCCCTGATCGCCTCGGGATACGACGGCTCTTCTCCCGATTCGGACGCCTATTCTTCCATCTTCTTTCAGAACGCCAACAACTCCGTCCGGGTCACCGACGACTTTATGTACTCGGTCCTCCGCGACAACGGTTTCACCACGCGCGCCGTCAAAGACGGACGCCCCATGCAGAACTACAAAGCCAAAGACCTGCTCTACAGGATCTCCGACGCCACCTGGCGCTGCGGCGATCCCGGCATGCAATACGACACCACGGTTAACCGCTGGCACACTTCGAAGAACACGGCCCGCATCAACGCCAGCAACCCGTGCTCGGAATATATGTTCCTCGACGACTCCGCCTGCAACCTCGCCAGCCTGAACCTCCTGAAGTTCGCGCCCAACGGCACCTTCGACGTGGAAGCTTATCGTCACTCAGTCGACGTGCTCATCACCGCCCAGGAAATTCTGGTCGACAACGCCGGCTACCCGACAGAAATGATCGCCAAGAATTCCCACGACTACCGTCCGCTCGGCTTGGGCTATGCAAATCTGGGCGCGTTGCTGATGGCCGCCGGCCTCCCCTATGACTCCGACGCCGGACGCGACTACGCCGCCTGCGTCACCGCAATCATGTGCGGCGAAGCCTATCTGCAATCCTCGCGCATCGCCGAATCCTGCCCCGCATTGGTTCCGGCCACCGAGCCCACACAAAAAGGCTTGGCTGAAACCAACCTCGGCGCCAACGTCATGCCCGGAGGAGCCTGCCCCGGCTGGTACATCAACCGCGAACCGTTCCTCGACGTAATCCGCATGCACCGCGCGAGCGTCAATAACATCAACAAGACCACCGTCCCAACCGCGCTCTTCGAGTCCAGCAAAGACGCCTGGGACGAAGCCCTCGCAAACGGCGAAAAACACGGCTACCGCAACTCCCAAGTAACAGTCCTAGCCCCAACAGGAACAATTGGGTTCATGATGGATTGCGACACTACCGGGATTGAGCCGGATCTGGCGTTGGTTAAGTATAAGAAGCTGGTTGGCGGCGGGATGATCAAGATCGTGAACAACACGGTCCCCACCGCGCTGTTCAAGCTGGGCTACGATCACGACGAAGCGGACAAGATTGTTTCCTACATTGACGCGACTGGCACCATCGAAGGCGCGCCCGATATCAAGGACGAGCATCTGGCGGTGTTTGATTGCTCGTTCAAGCCATCCAAGGGGACGCGGTCGATTCATTTCATGGGCCATCTGAAGATGATGGCGGCGGCGCAACCTTTTATTTCTGGCGCCATCTCTAAGACGGTGAACCTGCCGGAGAATGCTTCTGTCGAAGACATCATGGAGTCTTATCTCCAGGCATGGAAGCTGGGGTTGAAGGCTGTTGCCGTTTACCGTGATGGATGCAAGAAGTCGCAACCGCTGAGCGCGTCCGGAACTACGACTGCGCTCTCGAAGAAAGGCGATGCCGCCGCGGCTGCCGCGCAGCACGTCGAAGAAGAAAATCTCAACGCACCGCCGCGCGCCGTCCGCCACAAGTTGCAGGAGGAGCGCGCCTCGATCACCCACAAATTCAAAGTGGGCGACCACGAGGGCTACATCACCGTCGGCCTCTATCCCGACGGCAGCCCCGGCGAGCTCTTCATCACCATGGCCAAGGAAGGCTCCACGGTGAGCGGCCTGATGGACAGCTTCGCTCTGGGCGTCTCCATCGCGCTGCAACACGGCGTGCCCCTGAAACTGTTCTGCGAAAAGTTTGCCCACACCCGCTTCGAACCCAGCGGCTGGACCGGCAATCCCGACATCGGCTTCGCCAAGTCGATCATGGACTACATCTTCCGCTGGCTCCAGTTGCGCTTCCTGACCGGCCAGCAGGGCATGCTGTTCGAAAACCTGAGACTGCGGACGCCCGGCGCCGTATCGCACGCGGAAGGTTCCGGAGAGGCGAGCGGCTCGATCGTTGGCGATCAGAGGTCTGAAGTCCGGCCTCCGACGCCCGGTTCAGTACACACCGCCGACGCTCTCGCCAGCCTCATCGACCTGGGCGACGCCCCCACCTGCAGCTTCTGCGGATCCATCATGACCCGCAATGGAAGCTGCTACCGGTGCGGAAGCTGCGGGAGCACGAGCGGGTGTAGCTAGGCAGGCTGCACAGCGTGCAGTTGTAAGTAGTTTGACCGAAATTTGATGAAGGGGCCCGGATAACACCGTGCCCCTTTCTTATTTTTGAGGACGATTCAAGAACAAGAATTAGGGTGATCTGTGCGTATTGAAAGCGTAGCCGTAAAAAACCTTCGTTGCGTTAAGAACGGTGTTGCTCACTTCGACGCTTACACGTGCATGGTCGGCCCAAACGGGGCGGGAAAGTCGACATTCTTGCATGCACTGAACATCTTCTTTCGCCATGTTGACGATGCGAGGACTGACGTGACCTCTCTGACGTCCGAAGATTTCCACCTCCACAATGTAACCGAGCCAATCGAGATAACCGTTACGTTTGCGGATCTATCCCAGCAAGCGGCGGAGGAATTCAAAGACTACTTACGCCAAGGGAAGCTCATTGTTTCAGCCACTGCCGGATTCGACAGCAAAACTGGCCGGGCAGAAGTTAAACAATACGGGCAGCGGCTGGGCTTGGTAGCGTTCAAGCCATACTTCAAGGCCTATGGCGATAAAGTTCCTGCCGCTCAACTAGTCGCGGCATTTGAAAGCCTCGAGAAAGAGATTCCCGAGCTTGCAGCAAAGAAATCCAAGAAAACAAAGGACGTGATGTATCAGACGCTGCGTGACTTTGAGACGGAGCGGCCTGAGCAATGTGAGGCTATTCCCAGCGAGGATCAGTTTTATGGTGTCAGTAAAGGTGCAAACAGGCTGGAAAAATACATTCAGTGGATATTCATTCCGGCGGTAAAGGACGCGACCGAGGAACAGTCGGAAACAAAAACCGGGGCGCTAGGCAAG
>JAYUJG010000337.1:0-7436 GCA_043765355.1 Acidobacteriaceae bacterium
TCAGCAACTGGTAGTCGCGCTCCAAATCCTGGTGAATGCGGTCTAGCTCCTGACGCTTGCGCACTTCCACCAAGTCCTTTTGCAGATCGAGAAATTTCAGTTGATTGGCTTGGATTACTTGCTGCCGGTAATCCTTGCCGGGCTTGGCGTTCAGGATCAGCGTACAGGTGTAGCGGAACCAGATCGCGCCGAGCCCGACCGTCAAACCGACGATAGAAAGAATGATCACCATCGCGAAAAAGGACGACCCAAAGGCACCGTACTAGTCTCTTTGTCCTGTGCTTGCAGTTCTATTCTTCCATCGGTAGTCCCGTCTTACAAGCAATAAACACGGGCGTAAGGTAATTTTGTGTTTTGGAGCTTAGGCTTTCTTCTTACGACCAAAAACCATGTTCGTAGGCGAAATCGCTCGCCGCTCGCAATACTCCAGATACAGTCCTCCGTAGCTCTTGGTGACATAAACGGCGGGCGCAAAGCCCAGCGCTTTGGTGGTTTGGTCGATCCAGCGCGCCCCGCCTTCGATCTCCAGAAAGTTGCCGATTGGCGTTTCGTCCAGCATGACAACGCCGGATTGATCGGGTCTCTCGAACTCCGTTCTGAACTTCTCATAGCGGAAACCTGGCCGGAAACCGAGGCGGTCAAGAATCTGGACAAAAGCTTTCGGATTGTCCAGGTGGGTTTCCAGTTCTTCACGATTCTTGTGTTTGCCGGGTTTGCCTACTCCTTTATAACTGAGCAGCGTGGTGACGCCTTCGGTTCGCAAGCGCAGCAATACGCCTTGCGTCCGAAGTTGAGCGTCAGTTGTGTCGAACAAAACGTTCGCCTCGAAACTGCGCCGCTTGCTGACTTGGAAATGGAGCTTTTGCAGTTGGCGGCGGATGGTTTTGAGATCTACGGGTAGCGGTAGCTTAATTTCTCGCTCGGTGGCCATGTGTACCAGCATGACATTGGTGATCCCCTGGTTGGGGCGTGTACAAGGACAAACCTGCGATGGTTGAAAGCGAAGGATAGCGGACGCCAGTCCGCGATGTCCCAAAATTTTGCGTAGCGTTTTAGCAATCAAACTGCGCGCTGAACCGCTTGGCGTAGTCGCCAGGCGTGACACCGAGGACGCGCAAAAAAGAACGCCGCATGGAATCGGCGCTGCCAAAGCCGCATTGGACTGCAAGCCTCCTTGAGCGAATAGTTGGCGCCTTCGACGACAACGCGGGCCGTCTCCACTCGAAGTTGCACGACGATGGACAGCGGACGCCAATCCGCGATGTCCCAAAACTTTGCGTAGCGTCTTAACGGTCAAACTGCGCGCTGAACCGCTTAGCGTAGTCGCCAGGCGTGACACCGAGGACGCGCAAAAAAGAACGCCGCATGGAATCGGCGCTGCCAAAGCCGCATTGGACTGCAGCCTCCTTGAGCGAATAGTTGGCGCCTTCGAGGACAACGCGGGCCGTCTCCACCCGAAGTTGTTCGACGTAGCGCGCCGGAGTGTCGCCCATTTTAGCCGCAAACGTACGAGCGAACTGTCTGGCGCCAATTCCGCAGTGTCGCGCCAAAGCGGCGACACTGAGATCGGCGTTCGGGTTTTCCAGAATCCAAGAGCGAATGTGCCCGATCTTGTCTGCTTCGGTGTCCTGCAGGTCGAGCAGTCTACTGAACTGCGATTGACCGCCCGCGCGCCGCAAGTACATCACCAGATCGCGAGCAATGGAAAGCGCGCGTTCTCGCCCCTGATCCTCTTCGACCAGCGCCAAAGCGAGATCGAGTCCCGCCGTCACACCAGCAGATGTGTAGAACGACCCATCTCGAATATAGATCGGGTCCCGTTCCACTTTCACTTTGGGGAACTCTTGCGCGAGTTTGGCGCACCAGCCCCAATGTGTAACCGCGCGCCGTCCGTCCAGCAAGCCCGCCGCGGCCAAGAGAAAAGCTCCCGTGCAAATTGAACCGGTGCGCCGCGCTTTCGATCCGTTGCTGGCAAGCCACAACAGGAATCTGTCATCGCAGGCGACAGACTCCGACCCCTCGCCCCCCGGAACCAGCAGCGTGTCAATGGGTGCGCGAATTCGCCGGTAAGAGACCGCGTTGGCCAGCGTTAATCCACAGCTTGACCGTACCTGGCCGTCTTCCGCGGTAGTCGCCAGTTCAACCCGATAGCCGCCGGCCCGCGAGAAAATCTCAAACGGCGCCGTCAAATCCAGAATCTGAATGGGCGGTACGGCTACAAACACGACGTGCCTCATGCGAGTGAGTATGGCAGAATTTGTCGGATAAATGTCTTTTCTGCCCTGGAACGAATCGCGCGGAGAGCCGTATGAAGTGATATGTTGCACACTACTTCCCTCACACGTAGGAATCTGCTGGGCGCGGTAGCTCTCACCGCCGCCGCGGCATCTGCCCAAACTGGCCTGAAGAAATTGACGCCTCCTCCCAAAGGCTCAATCCCCGTCGCCTTCGTGATTTCTCCCGGCGCAGTGGTCATCGACTTTACCGGACCCTGGGAGGTCTTTCAGGACGCCGTAGTGCCCGGTGTCCAGAATCCCTTCCACCTATACACGGTGGCCGAGCGAGAGGGCCCCGTTACCGCTTCCGCGGGCATGAAACTGGTGGCGGGCTATTCCTTTGCCAATGCGCCGCAGCCCAAGATTGTGGTGATCCCTGCCCAACAAGGGGGAGCCGCTCTGGAGACCTGGATCAAGAAAGTTGCGCCCATGGCTGACTTGACGATGTCGGTTTGCACCGGCGCTTTCCACCTGGCGAAAACGGGCTTGCTGAACGGCAAATCCGCTACCACGCATCACGCGTCTTACGTACAGTTCGCCAAGGCGTTTCCCCAGGTGAATCTGAAACGCGGGTTCCGATTCGTGGATGAAGGGAATGTCGCCTCCGCCGGCGGGTTGACCTCCGGAATCGACTTGGCGCTGCATGTTGTGGAGCGGTATTTTGGCCGCGAGGCTGCCGTCAGTACCGCCTACTACATGGAATATCAGGGGCGGGGCTGGATGGATTCCTCCGGCGCGGCGAATGCCGAGTATGCGGAGGCGAAACCACCCGCCGGGAACTATCCCGTGGACCCGGTGTGCGGCATGCCCGTCGCCGCGGATTCGAAATTTGTAGCTAAGCGCGATGGCCACGAATATCGTTTTTGCCAGAAATCGTGCCAAGACCAATTCGATGCCGACCCGGCGGCGTTTGTGACTGCGCCCGGCAGCGGCAAGATGAAGCGCTAGAACCGCCGATATACTAAGGGTGATGCTTGTCTCTTTTCCATCCCCCGCGGTTCTGGCAGATCCCGGGGTTTTAGCGGAGAAAGAGCAAACACTATTTTCCGTGCTGCGCTCGTTGCGCAAAGTGATCGTCGCTTATTCGGGTGGCACGGATTCGGCTTATCTGGCATGGGCGGCCCATCAGGCCTTAAGCGAATCCGCGATCGCGATCACGGCCGATTCGGCGTCTATACCGGAGTCTCACAAACGCGATGCGGAACAGTTCGCCCGCGACTGCGGTTTCCGGCACGAATACATCGTCACTCATGAGTTTGAAAATCCGGAGTACGTCAAGAATGACGCGAACCGGTGTTTCCATTGCAAAGATGAATTGTTTGACCGGCTGGAAGCGGTGGCGCGTGAGCGTGGGTTCGAGCACATCGTGTATGGCGTCAATGTGGACGATCTGGGCGACTACCGGCCTGGTCAAAAAGCGGCCAAGCTTCACCAGGTGAAGGCCCCGCTGGTGGAAGCCGGTTTAAGCAAAGCGGAAATTCGGGAGCTGTCGAAGAACGCCAATCTCGCGACCTGGGACCGCCCGGCCGCGGCGTGCTTGAGTTCCCGGGTGCCCTACGGAACGCCGGTGACCATCGAGACCATCAAGACCGTTGAGATGGGCGAAGAGTCTGTGAAGGCTTTGGGATTCCGGCAATTTCGAGTACGCTATCACGGCGATCTCGTGCGGATCGAGATTGCGAAAGAAGAGCTGCGGATTGCGCTGACCAGCGAAATGGCGGCGGCCTTCACGGCGATCTTCAAACCGCTGGGATTCCACTACGTGACGATTGATTGTGAAGGCTACCGGCAAGGCTCGCTGAATGCGAGCTTACGGTCGCCAGGCTCGCTTAAGGCGAGCTTACGGTCGTAGGTTCCACCACCGCCGACATAGGGCCTTTGGACCAGGGCATGCGCCAATCGGCGCCGAACGCGTGAATCTGGTCGCGGCCAAACTCGGCAATTTCCAGTTCGCACGTCACGATGACGGAACGGCCGTTGATATCGACTTCCGTCGCCATGTTCCACGCGGTGGTTTCGGGGTAAGCAAACAGCTTTGCCAGCATCTCGACGACATATTCGTAGGTGTGATCGTCGTCGTCTAGAAGAACCACGTTGAAGAGCGGGGTATGCTGCTGCTGGTTCGCCTGATCGATCTCAGGTTCTGAAACGGTGCGGCCCATACAGACTCCATGATAAGAGATTTGGCTGCCGGATTCACGCGACCGCAGGTCCCAGGAGTACTAAAAAGCCAGACGGGGTGGAGCTAAAGGGTGTATGATCGAAGAGTAGGTTGGGGGCGCAACGGATTCGACGGGATTGAATCGTTGTGAG
The DNA here is from genome assembly GCA_043765355.1 of Acidobacteriaceae bacterium. Lineage (GTDB taxonomy): Bacteria > Acidobacteriota > Terriglobia > Terriglobales > Acidobacteriaceae > Acidiflorens. Next base: position 4,590 of record JAYUJG010000337.1, read on the forward strand.
GAGGCGTGCCGGGTTCCGAGCTCCCGTTAAACGATCGGAAAACATAACTGCCAATCAGCAGTTTGCATACGCTGCCTAATTAATTAGGTGGCCGCTTCGGGTGCCGGGCCTGTACGGTATCTAGTAAGCGTCATCTCACAGGATAAGCTCAAAGCTTCTGCTCGGAGTTGTAAAGCTGACAATCAATCGGGCTGGGCCGTCGTTTTCTCGCCCGTTCTGAGGCGATTGGCCGACTAATAGAGCGTGGCTACGCACGTAGGCTTTTCACGGCGGGCTTTCTCGGACGCGGGTTCGACTCCCGCCGCCTCCACTTCATTTATCTCTCTTAAAATAAACAACATCTCGGTGAACCGAGGGATGTGATCGGTCGTCTGGGCCAAACAGGCAACGCAACTGGGCAGCCGGCCAGCGAGGCACACGTCCACTTTGAAGTGGTTCATCAGAAAGCTAAAGTCGACCCCCGCCGTTTTTCTCAATTCCGTAGTGAAGCAGTAGTTTGTATGATCTGGCAGAAAAAGCGAGGTTACTCACTCCTCTTGGCGCTTCTTGCGAGCGATTGGGTCGCGTTGTGCGGCCCGGATCCTGTGCGAGTTCGCGATTGGCGCCCAGGGAGCTACCACGGACTCGTCGTTGGCAGGAGCACATCTGCTGACGCGACTAGTATCCTCGGACCGCCTCGTTTTCGTGGCACCGAGCAAGATACGGGGACCCCAATACTCACTTTTCACGTTTCCGATCCAACGATTGGGACTCTAGTGGTGTATCTCGAGCATGGATTGATTTCGATGATGCGTCTCGATGTGGAGCGAACGATAACAAGGGCTGAGGTTGTTCGGCTCTTCGGTGCTGACTACATTATGACTCGGTATGCGGTTGACGATTGCTTGACGAGCGGTGGGTCCGCGCCGATATTTGAGTCAGCTCAAGGGTCCATCGTTGAGATGGAATATAGGGCTCGCGGACTTGCTGCAGAGCTAGTAGACGGCGGCGTCAAGGCCATACTTTACGTCCGCGGTCCACTGGGATCGAGGCGGTCGGGTTGTCCTCCCATACGAGGTAAGTCCGGTTCGCGGTGAAAAATCGGTTGTTGACGGTGAACATCGCGGGGACTTGGGCGGTTAGCTTCGTTTGTGATGCCGAGGGTCGCCGGGTGCAGAAGTTGGCAGCACGGTGACAACGTACGTATACGATGTCAGTGGCGCGCTGGTAGCGGGGTCAAGCGCGGCCACGATTTGTACAATATTTGTACAATGGAATCGGCAGACTGGCCTTTTTGGCCCTTCTAGCCGATTGAAGAATCAATAACTTATGTGTTCTCAAGAGGGCTAATTAGTTCGACTCCCGCCGCCTCCACCAGTCTAAATAGTGTATTTTCTTACACTTGCAAAATAGGCTAAGTAAAACCAAGAGAGGCTCAAATATTGTACCGTTTTTGTACCGCCGCTTAGGGACGCGGTATCGAGGTACAGATTGAGCCTTTTCGCATACACCCGCCACACACCCGATTGCTCCAAGAAATCTGACCGCTTCTGGAAGCGATGCCGCTGCCCCAAGTGGATTCGCGGGCCGTGCGGCTCTGCGAAGAGGATCTAGCCCGGCAGCGACGACTGAACTTTACCCTCCGCCTGCCAGATGAGCGCCTTACCGACTGCGGCGATGACCCGGCTCGATCCAGGAGCGGCCGCAACTCGTCGATGCCGACAATGGCCAACTCGCCCATCATCGTCCCGTGCGCCTCAGCCAGTCGCGCATCACTTCCACGCCCTTGGGCACGTGCGACCGACCGAAGCCGACGCGCAGGCAGTCGTCGGGCACGGGTGCGAGTTCAGAACGGAAGACGCTCGCTGGCAGCAGGAGCACTCCGCATTCCTCGACCATCCGTCCCGTAAAGGCCTCGACCCCGTCTTTGCCTTTGTATCGGATGAAGCTGACGCACCCGCCTTCTGGAACATGCCAATGGAACAGATGACTGAACTCCGCGAAGAAACCGTCGAGGACTGCTAGGTTCTCGCGGATCACCTGAACGTTCCTCGTCAGGATGTGTTGGCGCGCCTTGAGCGCGATCCTGGCCAGCACCTCGGATGGCGCCGAGTTGCAGATCGACAGAAAGTGTTTGAAGTGCTCCAAGCGCACCAGCGCCTCTCGGTCCCTGCAGGCAAGCCAGCCCACCCGCAGCCCGCCAAGACCGTACGCCTTCGACATCACGTTGAGCGATACTGCGCGCTCGTAGAGGTCGACCGCCTGCGGCAGCCTCAATGCGGGATCGCGTTCGAGCAGCCGGTAAACCTCGTCGCTGAAAAACCATATCCCGCGCCTGCGACAAATTTCGATGAGTGCATCAAAGGTCGCGCGCGGCACGATCTTGCCAGTCGGGTTATGCGGGAAGTTAACCGATATCAACTTCGTATTTGGTCTAAGCGCCGCCTTCACCTTTTCGATGTCGAGATCCCAGTTCCGCTCGATGTCGAGCGGGACCGCGCTGACCTCACAGATACTGAGCGGAATGGTTTCCGCCGCTTGGTAGTTGGGTGAGATGACAATCACATGATCCCCCCGCTGCAAAAGCACATGCATTGCCGTGTAGATCGCCTCTTCGGCGCCTGCGAAACAGAGCACATGCTCGGGTTTGACTGTGTCGTAAGTCTTCGCGATCTCAGTGCGCAGCGCCGGAGCTCCCCAGGTCTCGGTGTAGCCGAGGCTAACGTTTTCGAATGCTTCCCGATCCTCGGGGCTTGCAAGCTCCAGAAGCTCTCCCAGCTTCATGTTCTCGCCATCCGAGCCCGCGAGATTGTATTTAGCCGTAAACTCCCACTTCGAGAAATAGACCTCAAGCGCAAAGTCGCGCAT
>JAYUJG010000338.1:0-1996 GCA_043765355.1 Acidobacteriaceae bacterium
TCCGACGTGTTCTCCATCGAATTCCTCGACATGCGCCGCCACTATCGAATGCTCTGGGGAGAAGATATTTTGAAGACGCTGGAAATTCCGCTGCGCCTGCATCGGGCACAGGTCGAGTACGAACTGCGCGAGAAGACCATCGTGCTGCGCCAGGGGCTGCTGGCGGCGTCTGGAAACGAAGATGCCAAGTGGCAATTGCTGCTGCGGTCGCTGCCCGCGTTCGGGACGCTCTTTCGCCATGCCTTGATTGCGCTGGACGATGCCGGCGCCGGAACCAAGCGTGAAGCGGCGGCTCGGTTGTCGGAAAAAACTGGGATCGATACCAGTGCATTTGGCCAGCTCCTCGATATCCGAGAGAACAGAGCAAAACGAAATGCCGTGAAAGTCGACGAGATATTCGCGCGCTATCTGAAGTTAGTCGAACAAGTGACGGCGGCGGTCGATACGATGTTGGATCCTGCCGCGTAGGGCTTAGCTCTAAATTCAGCAAAAGTTTTTGCGACGATTATTTTCAGGAGAATGACATGAGCAAGGGATTGATTGTAGTGGCGGTGCTGGTGGTGATCGTGCTGGCGCTGTTTGGGCAGTACGTGGGAGTCAAGAATAGTCTGGTGGCGAAAGATCAGGCTGTGAAGGCGTCGTGGTCGCAGGTCGATATCGTGCTGCAGCGGCGCGCCGATTTGATTCCGAACCTGGTCGAGACGGTGAAGGGATATGCGCAACAGGAAGTCACCGTGTTCGGCGACATTGCGAAGGCGCGGTCGGCCTTGCTTTCGGCGCAGACGCCGTCCGACAAGATCGCGGCCAACGGGCAGTTGGATGGAGCGATCGGCCGCCTGCTGGTGGTGGTTGAAAATTATCCGCAGTTGAAGTCGAATGAAAATTTCATGCGCTTGCAGGATGAACTCGCGGGCACCGAAAACCGGATTGCCGTCGAACGCAAGCGCTACAACGACACGCTGCAGGATTACAACACCTACGTTTTGCAGTTCCCCAACAGTCTGTACGCGGGCTTCGCGGGATACAAACAGAATCCAGCCTACTTCCAGGCCTCGGAAGCCTCGCGTGCAACGCCGAAAGTTGACTTTGGCGCGAAGCCTGCGGCTCCGGCGCCAGCACCGGCACACTAATCTTGTAATTTGTACGATGAAGAAAAGGTCGGGTGCCCCATCCTTGCGCGTTCTTTGCGCAAGGGTGGGACTCCCCAGAAGTCTAAATCTCGAGACTTCTCGTTTTGTAGGCTGAACGTCGAATCAGACGGTCAGCGCGCGAATCGCCGCGATCAAATTCACCGTCGTCGCCAAGGATGAAGGATTGGATCGCTAGCGTGTTGCCCGCCTTTACGCTGCGCCGTTGCATCTGTCACACTGACCGATGATCGATGATAAAGGACCACGGCCACCAGCCACCGACGACTGATTCCCATGGGTAAAATTCACGTACTCTCCGAGAGGGTCGCCAACCAGATCGCCGCCGGCGAAGTCGTCGAACGTCCCGCATCGGTCGTGAAAGAGTTGTTGGAGAACGCGCTCGACGCCGGCTCCACGCGCATTCGCATCAATGTTGAGGCGGGCGGGAAGAAGCTGATCCAGATTATCGACAACGGCTGCGGCATGGTGCGCGACGACGCCATGCTGGCCTTCGAGCGCCACGCTACCTCAAAAATCAAAGAGACCGACGATCTGCTCAGTATTGCGACCCTCGGATTTCGCGGCGAAGCGCTGCCCTCAATCGCTTCGGTCGCGCGCCTGCACCTGGAGACGCGCGCCGAAGAAGAAGCTGCCGGGACGGTCCTCGAAATCAACGGCGGCAAAATGATTCGCGTCGAAGAAGCGGGGCTGCCGCTGGGGACGTCGATCACGATTCGCGATTTATTTTTCAATACGCCGGCGCGCAAAAAATTCCTCAGGTCTGAGTCGACCGAACTCTCCCACATCGCCTCGCTGGTCACGCACTACGCCCTGGCACATCCAGAAAAGCACTTCGAATTGCACTC
>JAYUJG010000339.1:0-18343 GCA_043765355.1 Acidobacteriaceae bacterium
AGGTACAACCATGGGAGGCAGCGACTTTGCTTCGTTCCTCTTAGGTATGGGGACTCAACCCGGCACCGAATCGACCAATTTCACTCAGGATCTGTTCTCCGCCGTCGCCAGTCCGTATTACGCGGCCTTCTTCGAGGACACCTACCACATTATCCCGAGTCTCACCGTCACCGCTGGGATTCGCTGGGAGATCTTTGGCGGTAAGACCGAGCGTCATAACCGCCTGGAATACTTCGATCCGACTGCGGTGGGTACGTATCCCGGCACCAACACAACCTTTACCGGCGGCGAAGTGTTCGCCAACAGCGGCCACCGCTCTCCGTTTGCTACCAACCTGACGAACTTTGCTCCGCGTCTGGGCTGGGCATGGCAGCCAGAGAAACACCTGGTCGTTCGCGGTGGCGTCGGCTTCTACTATGGGCCGAGCGCACAAATGGTCAGCGGTTCCCTGGAGAACAGCGATGGATTCTCCACCAACAACAATTGGAACTCTACCTGTCCTCAGTTGGACGGCAATACGGCGATCAATAACGCTAACTATGTGGCGAACCCTAACCAAGCCCTATGTGTACCGGGAGGGGTGTCTAGTGTAACGGGCCCCTATTCGCTGAGCAATCCGTTTCCAACCGGCCTTGTTCCAGCCTCCCAATTGCAGCCGATGGGATTGCAGACGAACCTGGGAGGGAATCTGAGCACGATGTTGCACTCGCAGCGTACGCCGGTAACCTATAACTTCAACTTTGGCCTGGAATACGAATTTCCACACCAGATCGTTCTCAGCGCCGCGTATGTCGGCAGCAGGGGACTCTTCCTTCCGTTTGAAAACGCAGATCTGAACCAGCTCCCCTTGAGCCAGATCAATCAACTCGGCACGGCCGGGGCTACTCCTGCGCAGTTTGTGGCCGCGGAGCCTTACCCGCAATTCACCAGCGGCGGCAATATCAGCATCACCGGCCAAACCAACGGAGTCATCGTGCATGGCTATCCTGCTGGAGATTCCGAGTACAGCTCCCTGCAGACGAAGGTGCAGAAGCGCCTGAGCAATCACTTCACCACACTGGCCTCCTTTACCTGGGCCAAGCTGATCACCGACGACGGCAATCCTCCGCTGGGCTTTGTCGGTTTTCATAACGGGTCGGTTCAGGACTGGAGGAACCTGGGGTATGAGCATTCTGTCAGCCCGCAGGACGTAAAGTATCAATTCACCTGGCAGGCATCGTACGACCTGCCCGTAGGCAACGGCAGGGCGCTGAATCTGAACGGAATATCGAACGCCATCCTGGGCAATTGGACGGTCGACGGGATTTTCTACTTGAGCAGCGGTGTTCCCATCGCTTCGCCGTATGTAGGGGGAAATCAATACCTCAATCAGCGGGCTGATATGACGTGCGATCCCAGCAAGGGCGCACCACGCACGGCAGCGATCTGGTTCTTACCCGACTGCTTTGCAGTTCCGGGAACTGAAAGCGGCCCGGCTAACCAGTTCGTTCCAGGCAGTGCGCCAGCGTACCTTGATCACCTGCGCACCATGGGGTCCAACAATCTGGATCTGACATTCTCCAAGACTTTCAAGTTGGGCGAAAAGCGGGATCTCCACTTTGATGTATCTTCCTATAACGTTGCCAATCGGGCGCAGTTTTCGGCGCCGAATGTGCCCACAGCAAGTAACGGGTGGACGACTGGTAGCGCTGGTAATCAATTTGGCCAGATCACCTCTACCTCGAATACGCCGCGTCAATTCCAATTTGCGACGAGATTTACATTCTGATCCGCGTGGCACCGGGTGCCCCATCCTTTGCGCGTTTCTGGCGCAAGGGTGGGCTCCCCGGGTCGCCGACTGCAGAACTTGTTAGACAGTTAGTCCGCCACGCGGACGCGGTCTCAGCTAAACACCGCGAGACCCCTCTCCAGATCGGCAATCAAGTCCTCAGCGTGCTCCAGGCCCACCGACAGCCGGATCATCTGCTCGGTTACTCCCATCTTCTTGAGCATTGCTGGGTCGATCAGGTGGTGAGAGGTCAGCACCGGAATGGTCACCAGCGAATCGACTCCGCCGAGGCTGGGGGCGAGCGTGAACAGACTGAGAGCCTCGGCCACGCGGCATGCGTCGGTGCCGCTGCCTTCGACCTCGAAGCTCACCAGGCCGCCTCCGCCTGTCATCTGCTTCGTTGCGATCGCGTGGTCGGGGTGGTTGGTTAGCATTGGATAGTGCACTCGCGCCACCTTGGGATGGCGGCTGAGAAATTCCGCAATGCGCAGAGCGCTTTCGTTTTGGCGTTCGACGCGAACCGCCAGGGTCTTGATGCCGCGCAGCAGCAGAAACGCGGCATGCGGATCCATGCATCCGCCAAACGCGTTGCGAGCGAGATGGATTTGGTCGATCAAGTCGCTGCGCCCGGCCGCGACGCCGCACATGATGTCGGAGTGGCCGCCAAAATATTTCGTTCCCGAATGCAGCACGATGTCGATGCCCCACTCCGCCGGGCGGCAATTGATTGGCGTGGCGATGGTCGCATCGATCATCGAGATCAGGCTGTGTTTGCGTGCCAGGGCAGCGATCCTTTCCAGATCCACTACTCGCACCGTCGGATTCGTCGGCGACTCGATGTAGAGAATTTTTGTGTTCGGACGGATCGCTTGTTCATGCTGCTCAATATCGTTCGGGTCGACGAACGTGGTTTCGATTCCGAGATTGGGGAGCCAGTTGGTCAGGAATTTAATGGCTCCTCCGTAGATGTCGCGCTGCGCCACGATATGATCGCCGGCCTTCGCAATTGTCAGGATAGACGTGGTGATCGCAGCCATGCCGGAAGCGAAGACCAGAGCCGCGTCCGTGCCCTCGAGTACAGCGATGGCGTCTTCGGCGGCGGTATTTGTGGGATTGCCGTTGCGCGTGTAGTAGCTGTCAGTCGGAGTAGCTCGCACCTGCTGCTCGAGGTCGGTGACTTCGAAGGTAGAAGTCTGGTAGATCGGGGTAACGACGGGGCCATTTTTCTTGGCCAGGTCTTTGCGGCCGTGCACGGCCTGGGTTTCTGGATGAAACTGGTGCTTTTTCAACTTGAACCTTCCTGCTTGAAACTTTGCTGTAGAGACGCGGCTTGCCGCGTCTCACGCCGCGTCCGGGATAGGGCGCATGTCAACGTGTTGAATGTGAGAATCATAGATTACCTTCGCTGCCGAGACGCGGCAAGCCGCGTCTCTGCAGAGTGCGCGTTTACGCGCGCGGCTATGGCAGGGCTGGTACGGAGTTCTGTAGAATCGGGGTCTGTAAAATTCGGTGCATCTGGGGTAGAGGCACTTTTATGAAGACGAAAAAGAAGAAACTGAAAATGACTTCAAGAAAGTCCGCGCGAAGATCGTCGACCACCAAAAAGGCGACGCGAACTCGGAAGGTTAATCAAGTCGCGCTGGAAGCTACGGTTTTGAGAGGAAAGCCGCTCCGAGCCGAATTGCGTCACATCGCCTGGAGCGCGATCGAAGTCGAAGCCCTGAACCCGCTGTTGGGCCGCCACTTCGTGGTGGGGCAGAACATCATGCTGTCGCGGGTTCTGCTCAAGAAAGGATGCGTCGTCCCCGAGCATAGCCACCACAACGAGCAGATCAGTTATGTGACCGAAGGCACCGTGCAGTTTGGCATCGATGGAAAAGAGATTGTCGTGCGCGAAGGCGAGGTGCTGACGATTCCGCCCAACATGCCGCACTCCGCCGTGGCGCTTGCGGATTCGGTCAGCCTCGATATCTTTGACCCGCCGCGCGCCGACTGGATCAATAAGACCGATGCTTACTTGCGGTGAAAGATAAATTTAACCGCAGAGTGCGCTGAACCGCTGAGAAAGTCACAAATCTTTGCGTACTCTGCAATCTCCGCGGTTGGCCGTATGATGTAACGTAACTTTACCGCTGTTGTGGCGACTGCCGGTTCCAATAAAAAGACACAATGCCCATTGCTCAAAATACGGAAACCATCTCTCGCCTGCGCTGCATTGCGTGCGGCGCGACTCCCGATTCCGCCGCCCAGGATTTCCGCTGCACGACCTGCGGAGATCTGCTGGAATTCTTTTTTCCCGCATGGACCTCCGATTCACCCGATCCCGAGGCCCTGAAGTCTCTTTGGCTGAGCCGCCGCACCTCGCGCAAGGCTCTTGACCAGAGCGGAGTCTGGCGCTTCCGCGAGATCCTCCCGCACATTCCCGAAGAGTACGCCATCACGCTCGGCGAAGGCAACACGCCGCTCTATTACCTGCCGCGCTGCGCGCGCGCGACGGGCGTTGAAAATCTCCACGCGAAACATCAGGGGATGAACCCGACTGCTTCGTTCAAAGACACAGGTATGACGTTTGCAGCTTCCTCGGCGCATCAGAGCAAGTTTTGCTGGGTCGCATGCGCTTCGACCGGCAACACTTCCGCGTCGATGGCTGCCTATGCCGCGCGCGGCAATATGCGCAGCCTGGTGTTGATTCCGGAAGGAAAAATTTCGTGGGGGAAATTGTCGCAGTCTCTCGACTACGGCGCGCTTACCTGCCAGCTGCGCACCGATTTTGACGGATGCGTTGGCATCCTCAACGAGCTCGTGCGGCAGAAGCCGGTGTATCTGCTGAATTCGGTCAATCCCTATCGCATCGAAGGCCAGAAGACCGCCGCCATCGAACTACTCGAACAACTCGGATGGGAACCGCCGGACCACATCATTGTTCCCGGCGGCAATCTCGGAAACAGTTCTGCAATCGGCAAGGCGCTGCTTGAGATGCTGGAGCTGAAGCTGATCTCGCGACTGCCCAAGCTCTCGATCATTCAGGCGCACGGAGCGAATCCGTTTTATCGCAGTGTGCGCGAGTTTGGCGGCAAGAAACTTGAACCGATGACTGCTGACACGCTTGCAAGCGCGATCCGAATTGGCAACCCGGCATCGTGGAAGAAGGCGTTGCGCGTGTTGCGGGAAACGGGCGGGGAAGTGGAAGAAGTTTCAGAGGTTGAAATCGCCGCTGCCAAAGCTGAGATAGGCGCGGATGGAATCGGCTGCGAACCTGCTTCAGCCGTCACTCTAGCCGGACTCAAGAAGCTGCGGCGCAGTGGATTCGTCAAAGCTGGAGAGTCCGTTGTGCTGATCCTGACGGGCCATGTGCTCAAGGATTCCGACTTCACCATCAAGTTTCATCGCGGCGAGCTTTTTGCGGGGACGCCCAATGAAGCCGAGGCGACCCAGGCAAGACATCTGCAAGGCGCTCCGGCTGTGCTCGATGCCCATCTGGGGGCTGTCATTGCCGCACTCGACGCGGCTGAGCGAAATTCAAATGCCTAAAGTCGAATGGAACCCATGCTGCTTCTGTGGACTTGACGTTCAGCCTTCAGGCGTTGATCCAAGCCGCGTGCAAGTATCAACCGTTGGTGGCAAGTGGCAAGTATGGGTTTGCCATGCGGCCTGCTTTAAGCAACGGGTCGTCAATCCGCCGCACGCGCCGGGGTTGCTTGATCCGGCTCACTTTTGAGTTATGGGTTTATCAAGGCACGATTCCGCCGAAATTCGTAGCACTCCGCCGCAAATTCGTGTATAAAACACAGTTCACTCGTCGGTGCCGATCACAAGCGATTCTGCTTAGGGCCATCCGAGCTAAAGCCTTCCATTTCTACCGTTTAGGCCAATAATGGCTCCGAGGAGTTGCTCTTTAACCTATGCCTTCACGTCCTACATCGTTAGACCGCTCGCTGCGTTTGGCGCTTCCGGCGACCTCGGCTAATTTGGGCCCCGCGTTTGACGCGGCGGCTCTTGCTCTGGATTTCCACCTCCGTTTGCGGGCCGAGCGCGCGCCCGACTTTTTTGTGACCGCCGAAGGCCGCGATGCGCAGATTTGCGGACGCATGGAGAACCACCTCATCGTCACCACCTATTGCGAAGTGCTCGAGTCGGAGAATCGCAAGATCGCGCCGTTGCGCATCCACATCGAAAATGAGATTCCGATTGGCAGAGGTTGCGGATCGTCCGCGGCAGCCCGTCTGGCAGGAATCGCGCTCGCGGTGCATTTCGGGCACCTACGTTGGAAGAACGACCGCATCGTCGGTGAAGCCTCGATGCGCGAGCACCATCCCGACAACGCCTCCGCCTGCTGGATGGGGGCGCTTACGGTGGCGCGCATGGCGAACCAGGTGCAGGCGCAGGTGGTCGAAGTGAAGCCGAAAGGGAAGTGGCCGCTGCTGCTGGCCGTTCCCGACGCGCCGCTCTCGACCGAGCAAGCTCGCCGCGTACTGCCATTGCAATACTCGCGCGCCGATGCTGTGACCAACATTCAAAATTCGATGCTGCTGCTGGCGGCGTTTACGCAGGATCGTCCGGATCTGCTTTCATCGGCACTCGAAGACCGTATCCATCAGCCCTATCGCGCGCCGCTTTCTCCTCTGCTTCCCGCGCTCAAGGAACTTACGGGAGAAACGGGCATCCTCGGCGCGGCGCTCAGTGGAGCGGGACCGTCGGTGCTGGTGTTCCTTGATCCGAAGGTTCCGGCGAAGAAGGCAAAGCAGCGCGTGGCCGCTCATCTGGCCAAGCGCCGCCTTACCGCTGAACTTATCCTCACCGAGATCGCGCACCACGGCGGGCGCGACGGGGCGGATTGGAAAAAGCATCATCCGCCGCCGGCGAAACGGTAGGCCGAGGTTGTGTCCTCTACCCTCGGCTGGCCGGAGGCACGATGCCGTTCATGCGCAAATACTCCACCATTTGTCCGTAGTGGTCGAAACCATGCCAGGTGAAGGTCGCAGCTAGACTGAGCCGCGTCGTTTTATCCTTGCCCCAGGGAGCGGCAATCGGTTCCAGCGCATTGGCATCGTTGATCGTGGCCGCGGCCTTGTGCGCATAGGCGAACGAATCCTTCAGAAACTTGACGATGTCAGCTTTTGATTTCAGGCTATCAGCGCCCTTCTCGTCGTTGGTGTTGACTGGCGGTTTTTCGCCAAGAATGGCCGCCCCTACAATGTAGTTGACGGCGGCAACGTGCTTGATCTGCTGAGCGAATGTACGAACGCCTTTGAACTCGCCGCTGGTGGGCGCGAAGTCGTATTTTTCTTCGGGCATCGCTTCGGCCGCCGGAACAAGCTCGCTTTCAATGGTCTTGATTCCACCGTCGAGCGCCTGGCTCACGGTCTTCTTTTCTTCCTTCGCTTGCGCCAGACTGAAACTGCACAGCACCAACATCGACAGCAAGATCGCAGCAATCGCTTTCATATTGTCTCCAGGTAAGGTAAGCAGCCCTGTCAGTCTCTCACAACCGCGGGCGTCAGTTCCAACTCACTCGTGGTGATGCGATTCCCGCGCAGCGCCAATACCCCGAGCGTCAGCGCAAACGCCGCCACACTCAGCGCGCCAGGAACGCCGATTTTTTTCGCGAGCGCGCCCCACAACGTTGCGCCAATCGCCATGCCTCCCTGCAGCACCAGCAGGTAAAACGACAGCGCGCGAGCGCGAACGTAAGCAGGACACATAGTCTGCGCCGCCACATTCAGGCAGGCCAATATCCCGATCCAGGCCCCACCCGCCAGCACCATGACCGGGCAGAGCAGCGCGAACGTCTCGGTGCGTCCAGCGGCAAACGTCATCCCGGCAAAAATCAGGATTGCGGTTCCGACGACGCCGTCGACCGAGAGTTTTTCCTTGAGCCTCGGCAACGCGAGCGCCCCGAGCAGCGCCCCGAGCCCAAAGCAGCCGAGCAGCATGCCGTAGCCGCGGGCTCCAAAAGGACGCGCGATGATTGGCAGCAGCGCCAGCATGGCGACGGCCGCCACACTGAAGGTCCCGGTGCGCAGGAGCACCGACTTTGCCAGCCCGCTCTCCTTTACGTAGCGAAATCCGTCGCCGATCGCGGCCCATACTCGGCGAGCCGGAGCGGCCGGTTCGACTGGCCGTCTCCAGCGATAGAGAAACACGATGACGCCGAAGAACGAAGCTGCATTGAAGAGAAAGGTTGCGCCCGAGCCCACCGCCGCCACCAGCAAGCCTCCCACGGCGGGGCCGACAGCGCGAGCGACGTTGAATCCCGCGGAGTTCACCGCCACCGCCGACGCATGTTGTTCGGCAGGAACCAACTCCGGAGTGATTGCCTGCCAGGCCGGATCGTTCATCACCGAGCCGAGTCCCAACAAGAACGTGAACAGCAGCAGCACCCACGGGCCGACGCAACTGGTCAGCGTCATGATGCCGAGCGTGGCCGAGGCCAGCACCATCCATCCTTGAGTCAGGAGCAGAAAACGCCGCCGGTCGACCATGTCCGCAAGCGCGCCCGCCGGGAGGATCACCAGGAACACAGGCAACGCTCCCGCGGCCTGCACCAACCCCACCATGAGTGGGTTCATGGTCATCTGCGTCATGAGCCAACCCGCGCCCACGTTTTGCATCCAGGTGCCGGTATAGGAAACGACCGAGGCGATCCAAAGCGATCGAAACAGCGGCTCGGCCAGCGGAGCCCAAGGCGACGACGTCGCGCGCTTGATTGCGATTGGTTCCACCACCGGCATTTTGATCATCTCTGCCATATTGTGAGAACGGTTCCCAGATCAACGATCAACGATCAACGACCAACGACCAACGACTAGCGACCAACGACCAACGACGAATCCGCAAATGGCCATTCTCGCCGCCTCCAGGCTCGCGCGCAATAAACGAAAGTCCCCACGATGAGAATCACCGCGGCATATCGTATCTCTCGCAAAAATCCCGCGCGCGACACCAGAATAAAAACAAAACTTCCGGCCGCGAGCAGCGCCGGGACGGGATACAGCCACATGCGAAACGGCCTGGGCAGGTCGGGGTGCCGAATCCGCAGCACGATCACGCCGATGCTCTGCACCAGAAATTGCAGAATGATTCGGATCACGACGAGCGCTGCAATCAAATCCGCCAGACGCAGAAAGCAAAACAGCGCCGCCACGCCCGCCAGCGCCAACAACGAGACATAGGGAAACTGATGTACGGGATGCACACGCGCAAATGCCCGAAAATAATTCCCATCCACCGCCGCCGCGTAGGGCACTCGCGAGTATCCAAGCATCAGGGAAAAAACCGATGCGAAGGCAGTCCACATCACCAGCGCCGACACGACTGATGCCGCGCCATTTCCGTACGTCCTTTGCATGAAGGTAGAGATCACGTAGAGCTTGCTGTTCGTCGCCCCCGACTGCGCCAGTTCCCGCCACGGCACCACGCCGAGGATGCTGACGTTCATCACTAGATATAGACACGCGACCGCGAGAATGGATAGCAACAACGCGCGCGGAATATTTTTCCCAGGATTTTTGACTTCATCCCCGAGGAAGCAGACGTTGTAGTAGCCCCAATAGTCATAGGCGGAGATCAGCATCGCCCCGCCCAGACCGCGAAAGAAGTTTTGTGAAAACGAGAACGCGCCCGGAGGAAAATCGAAGGCCTGCCGCGCGTTGAAATGCAGGAGGCCGGTCACGATGATCCAGCCGATCGTCCCCATCACGCCAAGCCAAAGTAGCTGCGAAAACTTTGAAATCGCGGTGATGCGCCGGTAAAGCAGAAACGCCGCGAAAGCGCAGACTCCGATTGCGAGCAGAGTCGCGGGCATTGCTACCCAAGTCACTTGCAGTGGGCCGAGTAGCGGAAGACGCACCCCCAGCGTGCGTGTGGCCCAGACCCGCTCCAGTCCGGGCCAGAAGAAAGCGGCGTATTGCGAGAGCCCCACCGCTCCCGACGCAATCGACAGCGGAGCGCTGAATGAAAGTTGCCAGATGAAGAGGAATGAAACGGCGCGCCCCAATTTTTGCGGACCGTAGATTTCTTTCAAATAACGATACGACCCGCCCGAGCCCGGCATCGCGGCGCCCAACTCCGCCCAGACAAGTCCATCGCACACGGCCAGCACTGCGCCGAAAATCCATCCCAGCATCGCTTGCGGGCCGCCCATCACAGTCACAATCAGCGGGATCGTGATAAACGGCCCCACGCCGATCATGTCAATCATGTTGAGCGCGGTAGCGGAGCCCAAGCCAAGGCCGCGGACCAGGTGAGGTTTGCTGTCGGATTCGACCGCGGCAAGAATCATGAGAGAAGTCGTGGGTGGTCGGTCGTTAGTCGTTAGTCGTTGGCTTTCACTAGCAGGCAGTAAGTGCTCGGCCTTCCTTCCATGCAAATTCTGAAATATAGCTTTCGGCAGTGCCCCGCGGTCGACTAACGACCAGCGACGAACGACGAATGCCTAGCGACCGCTCACCAAATTCACAAACAGCCGCACCGCGCCCGGCACGCCCGCCGGCAATTGCCGAAAGAACGCATATCCTGTGTAGATATAAGTTCCCTTGCCGAAACGCGCCACAAGCAGTCCGCCCTTCTGCTCGCCCTCGCCGGGATCATGCGATTCGAGCAGCGGAGTGTAGTTTGCGTCCCACTGTGACATGAAGTAAAGCCCGCGTTCCTGGACCCAGCCGGCAAAATCTTTTTGCGTGATTTCATTCGGCGAATGAAAGATTGGATTCGCCGGATCGAGAATCGCAACCGGAGCTTCTTCCACCGATACCCGCGCGCGGCTTAGTGTTGCCGGATAGGGAGTGAATTTCCCCGTATTGAAGTCTCCAGCCGAAGCGTTGTACTGCACGACCAGGCGTCCGCCCGCCTGCACAAATTCGAGCAGCCGCTTGTTATTTGCAATGACATCCTTCTGTGTATCGTAAGCGCGAATCCCCAGCACGATCGTTTGATAGCGGCTCAAATCTTCTGTCGCGAGTTTCTCCGCTGGGATCAGCGCCACATCCATTCCAATCTGTCGCAGCACGGTCGGAATCTCATCGCCCGCGCCCATGATGTAGCCGACCTTCAGGTCTTTGGAATTGGGAACCTTTACATCCACGATGCTGACGTGCTGCACTGCGGGCTGATAGTAGTAGGCTGCGCCGAGGTCTTCTCGGGTGACGAGCGAATATCCTTCGCTGTAATTCTTCGGGCCTGCGTCGAGAACGGCCCTGATTTCGACGCGCCCTTCTTCCAGGCTGCCCGGCAACACTTTGAACGTGAATTCCTGGCGGTCGCCGCGGTTTGCCAACGCAACCGGCGACCGCGCCGGCTCACACTTCCAGCCCGCCGGCAATTCCAGTCGCAATGTTCCGTTCGGAGCGCCGGTCAGGTTTGATTCCACGCCGACTTTTACCGTGACTTCTCTGCCGTTCTCCACGCGAAGACTCGCCGGCAAAACCTGCTCGCCCGGTTCGAGACTCAGCGAAAATGCGGGCGCCACCGCGAGTGGAACTCTAGCGCGACCGCCGACTTCGTCCGCGAAGGGCACGAATACCGTTGCGGAAATGCCTCCCACGGAAGCATCTTTGGGGGCGTGCCGATTTTTCAGGACCTCGGGCGCAGGGGAATGGAATCTGCCACGCTCGGCGATTTCGTATTCCACACGCACTCGCAGCGGCGAAGTCGGCAACGGCTGCGTCTGATACATCTCTTCGTCAATCGTGTTGAGCGCTTCGGTTTCTGGATTGTCCCGATGCCAATACGGTCGCGTCGCCAGCGCGTCGACCGGAACTCTGAGCGCAAAGTTGGCGTAGTAATTTTCGCCCGGCGCAACCGTCATCTCTCCCGCGTCGGACTGCCTCACCCAGCCCTCGGCTCCTTCCATGCTGGCGTGGTTCACGATCAGAGAACGGTTCGACCCGTTGTGCAGTTTGGCCGTCACTTGAAATGTCTGTCCCGGCGAAACCACGGTCAGCGCGTCCTTGAGTTGCGGGACTTTTCCCTGGTCAGCTCCTTGACCGGTTGCGCGATCCGATTCACGATTGCCCGACGAAGTGACCGTCGCCTGCAGCGACACTTCGGAAGCCAGATTCGCCGCAATCTCCGCCTGATGCTGTTTCTCTTGCAGCACGGTCAACACGCTCGCCTTGGCGGCGCCGGCAACTTTGCTCGCCCTAAGGCGATCGATAACCGCATCGAGACTCTGCACCACTCTCCAAAGAGGTTCGGCCGCGCTCGTCGGATCCGACTCGCTCTTTTCGGAAGCACGCTTTATTTCGCCAGCGTCCGATGTCAGCTCCCCACGCAGCCACGGAACTTTTTTCTCTTCGTCTCCCAACCTTGCAGCCAGCCCGGTCAGCGTCTGGTCGATTCCGTCAAAAAAATCCTGCTCGTGCCCATCTTTATCTTTCTGCGATTCCACGACCGAATCTTCGAGCTTATAGAAAGTGAACCGGTCTCCCGGATCGACCGTCCAGTTCGCCGCGCCTTGTGACTGCTGATGCCGCAGGCCCTGCATCGCAAACTGTATGTACGACGTGCCGAGAACGGGATCGACGCCCCCCGTATTTAGCCGCAGCGTGTAGTTCGTGCCCTCGCATGCCATCGCCATGAAGCCGCAGACGTTGCCAATGTAAAATTTCTTCGGCTGCCAGGGATCGAGTCCCTCGGCAATCTGCTCGGGAAAGCGCTTCGGGTCGCCCGCCGCGCGGAACGCTTCTTTCGCCAAAATCGACGACGCCTGATGATGGCCGTGCCCGTCGCGATCCGTCCCCGAAAAACGCCCGATCAAAACGTCCGGACGAAACGTGCGAATCACGCGCACCAGGTCGGCGAGCGCGATTTCGTGTCCTTGCCATTTTTGAAATGTCTCTTCGGGAGTCTTCGAATATCCAAAATCCGCCACGCGCGAAAAGCGCTGCTCGACGCCGTAGTAGCGATCGGAAGCCAGTAACTCCAGCGTCCGCAGCACGCCCAGCGCATCGAATAAATTGCTGCCGAGTTTGTTCTGTCCGCCCTCGCCGCGCGTCAGCGTCATCAGCAGCGTCGACACGCCCTTTCCGCGCGACTGCAATGTCAACATGCCGCCGTCTTCGTCGTCGGGATGCGCCGTGACCTGCATCAGGCGCGCCGTCGTATTAAGCCGCCGCAGCATCAGCTTCAGTCCCGCGGAACCGTTCTCCTGCGGGAGCGCGGCATAATAATGATCGGCCGCGGAACCGTCGACTTTGGCGGCCTTGGGCTCGACCGGGGTCTTGTTGTCGGCCTGCGCCCCGGCCGATAGCGCGGTAAAAAAAGCGAATCCAATCAACAACAAGGCGCTGCCAACCTTGTTGCAAACAACTCCCAGCCCGTACTTTGTCAACGCGCTCAACATGTCCATCTGATGGGTTTTCCCCGGAGAAAGGATCAAATAATTGTTCGTGTGGCGCGGGCGCCCCGCCCGCGAAAAGTCAGTAGCCAGGAAAATTGCAAGGAGTGCCGCAACCCCGCTAATCTCTTTGACCAGTCCGAGCGCCGCAGGTGAGCAATTTTGTTCACCCTTACCGGATCCCCTGCGCCGCCGCAAATTTCTTCTGGCACTCGGCCGCCGATTGCACAATCTGATGGAACTCGGCGTCACCACGGACGCTCGCCAGCAACGGGTCCGACTGCAAAGCTTCATGAGCGCAATAGTTCTCGCTGACCGCCTTGCGTAGAAACGCGTATGCCGCCTGCTTTTCACCACACGCGGCCAGTACCGCGCCCTGGTAATACTTTAGCTCGGAATCCTGCTCGGGCAGCAATTCGCTTTGCGCGGCCTCCGCCAACTGGTGGATTTCTTTTTCCGGAGCCTGGCTCAAGCAGGCCTGCAACACGCCCCGCATCCACATCGTATTCTGCGGCATCTGCGCAACCGCTTTTTCGGCGTCCGCCGTCTTGCCCTGCCTCATCAATACCGTGACTTTCACCGCATTCGACCACTCCGAGCCGGAGTCGATTTTCAGATACTCAAGCGCCCGCGCCGATTTTCCCTGTTCAAAAAAAGCGAACGAGCACGAACGCCAGTTGTAATTTCCCGGATCGATGGCCAGCGCCTGGTCGCACTCGCTCTGCGCCATATCGAGCAATCCGGCATAGCGGAGCACGTACGCCAATGAATAGTGCGCGATCGCATTGTCCGGACGTCTTTTTACCAGCGCCGACGCGTCCGAGTAGGCCTTGTCCAGGTTTCCCGTCTCGACTTCGTTCGCCGCCAGAAATCCTGCCGCGCTGACTCGTCCCGGCTCAAGCGAAAGCGCGTGCTGGTAGGCTGTGTTCGAGCGCTGGTATCCCGGCGCCCCGCCGCCCGAATAAATCGCGTCGAAATAATATCGCCTTCCGAGCGCTTCCCATCCGGGGGCATAGTTCGGATCGAGCACCACCACCCGCTCCAGCCTTCCGATCGCCTCTTTGTTCACCGCTCCTTCGTGCGACATCGATGCCGTGCGCAAGTATAGGTCGTACCCTTCACGATTCGCCGGAACGCTGCTTGTCTCCACCGCGGCGCGCGCGATACCCAGAGCCGGCACGAGTTCCTGGCGCACCTTCTTGGCCATTTGGTTCTGGAGAACGATCAAGTTATCCGCCGGCGCGTTCAGCCTGCCGGTCCAGACCAGCTTGTTGTCTTTCACTTCCACCGCTTCCAGCGTCACCATCACCATTTTGTTCTGACGCAGGAAGTGTCCCGTGATCACCGTGTCCACGCCCAGCTCGCGTCCTGCTTTTGTCGGGTCCGCCGCTCCGGCCCCGTATTTCTGGGTTGCCGCCGAGGGCCGGATCTCCAGCGAATGCGAATAGGTTAGCGCGTTCGCAATCTCGTCCGCGAGCGCAAACCGGAGAAATTCGCTATCCGCATCATTACTGATATTTTGCAGCGGCAGCACCGCGATCGTGCGACTACCCGCTTGCGCCGTTTGTGTGCGGTGATTCAGCCACCAGGCTCCCACCGCCACGATGATCGTGAGCAGCGTAGCTGACAGTCCGATGACCAGCCAGGTGAGCTTCGAACTCCGCTTCTGAAAAGTGTTCGTCGCTGCCTGCAACCCGGTTGCCTGAAGCAGCCCGCTGCGCAGCGTCGGCTCGGTCCCCTTTTTCAGCTTCAGCAGGTCGACTTTCATCTCCGCGGCGTTCTGGTAGCGCTGGGTGCGATCTTTCTCCATCGCTTTTCCAATGATGGCCTCGAGCTCCACCGGCACCGCTGGATTGAGCGAGCGCGGCGACACTGGTTTCGAATTCATCACGGCGTGGAGCGTCGTAATCACGTTCGTGCCAGTAAATGGTTTCTTACCGGTCGCCATCTCGAACAGTACGACGCCAAATGAAAATATGTCGCTGCGTACGTCGAGATCTTCCGACCGCGCTTGCTCAGGCGACATGTAAACCGCCGTCCCAGGAATCACGCCAACCATGGTCAGCGATTCTTCAAGGGACGAATCGGTGGTCGTTCCCACGCTCTGATCCTTGGCCAGTTTCGCCAGACCGAAATCCAAAATCTTTACCTGCCCGTTCGGCGTCAGAAAAATATTTGCCGGCTTGATGTCGCGGTGCACAATTCCCTTGGCATGAGACGCGGCGAGAGCGTCCGTCACCTGTACCGCAATCTCCAGCAGGTCATCGAGATCGAGAGGCTGGCCATGGATGCGCTGTTTGAGGTTTTCGCCCTCCAGCTTTTCCATGACGATGAAAGGTTGCCCGTTGTTGTCCTCAATGTCGTGGATGGTGCAGATGTTGGGATGGTTGAGTTGCGATGCGGCGCGCGCTTCGCGGGTGAATCGATCAAGCGACCGCTGATTTTTAGCCAGGTGATCGGGAATAAATTTCAGCGCGACGCGACGGCCGAGGCGAAGATCCTCTGCTTCATAAACAATTCCCATCCCACCGCCGCCGAGCTTCGAAAGAATGCGGTAGTGGGATATCGTTTGGCCGATCATTTCCATGTTCGAATATGCGGGGCGGACACTCCGTCGGCCTCTTTAGCGAGCGATTGCATTCCCTTGCGGAGTCAAAAAATGGGTGTATCGGCGAAGGCGTAATGGTAGGCTGTCGGCGCGGTCAGGTCAACCAAGATTGGGGATAGTATGTAGCGAGTGCGCGTATGTACGCACCCTCTTTTTCGCACCGTCGTTATCGTCAGTGTTCATGCACATCTTAGCGCTCGACATGTGTTTCGACCGCGTCAAATGCTGGGTTGAGCGGGTGCGAGTCGAGGAGAGGTGAGGGGAGTACACCGGCAACTCACGCAAATTGGGGAGGTACACTAGATCGAGCCTCCCTTTCCAAGCGGGCTGTATAGGACCTCCGTATACTTACGTAAATTGGGGTTACGGACTGGGGGCATTTCTGCATCTCATTTTTGACGTAGGCTTGGGGAACAATCCTGGAAGTGTACCTATGAACCCGATAGTGTTTTAGTGTATGTATCTCGATTTCGAACAGTATAAGGTGCGGGTTGTTCTCTTTATGCTTGCTTTGATCCTTCATGGGAATCCATGCCGGGGGGATGCGCTAACCACGGGCACAGTAGATCTAAGAAATTATGGCTGGGAGCCACAAGCTCAGAAACGAGTTGTTCGGCCTTTTGTTGTGGTCGATCGCGCAGGTCGAGTTGTCGTTAGCTATGCTACTCAGGTACGAACCCACTTGGTAACTCGGGACAAGCCCAGTCTAGCCCTTCGTATAATGCGTTTTTCTGTCGATGGAAAACTAAATCTTTCTTTGTCTTTGCCCACAAGGTTGGCGGATCACAGCGGCATTTACCTCTCTGATACGGACCAAATCATCGCAAGAGCAAACGACACCTTGCAGTTGTACCAGGAGGATGTAGGGACTTGGAAGGTTCTGGCCGAATGTGGGCCACAATGCTCGGTGCAGCAATCCGTGAGTCGCCGCACGTTGGCGCTATACAACGAATACCATTCGCCGCTCCTCGTCATTCGTCTTTCGCCGGTAGCGAGAATGCATCAGTGCGACAAGGCATCGGGTTCATCTGAAGACTCTATCCAATACGATTCGCAAGATATCACCGATGATTTCGCTTACTATACCGGGTCTTGGGGCCTCGAACAGTTCACCTACCGCTGGCCTTTTTGCGAATACGAAAATCGCGTGGAGATGCCATTGCGACCTGGGGGTTATTGGGATGTATTGACCGACCGCTTCTTCGTATTCTATCCGTACGATCCTCATAACGATCGGCAGACAGTTAAAGTCGTATCTTCCGATGGTCAGGTAGTGTTTCAGTGGGCCACCGGGAAACATGAATACGCGCGCAGTATTTGGGCTCCGACTCGGAGCAGTGAACAAGGGAGCAGAATCGCAGTTGACATCGTAACGTTGCGCGGTGGGAACCGCGCACTGGACATTTCGAGCCACCCGACTGCGCGCCGCATTGCGGTCTATGACATCGAACTCCAGAGAGAAGTTGCGTCGATCCCAGTAACCTTGAAATATCATCGCCCGTTCGAGTACGGATTTGATCTCAGTCCTGATGGACGTCGCTTGGCCATTCTCGAAAATTCCACCCTTAAGGTGATTGACTTGGACGGCAAGCATATTGGTAGTGAGGCGGGCTCGGAACTTCCAGCAAAAAAGTAAAAGTGAAGCACTATCCGCAGTGGATGTTTCGAATGTCGATTGTTGGTTTGACCGCCAGGACTACTTATCCCGGATTCGACATTGAAAGGTCGCGTAGAACGCAGTAATAACGCGGGCCCGCTGCATGTCATAGCGGTCAGAGGTGCATGAATACTGGCGATATAGCAACGTGCGGGAGAGGGGTGTGTACATATGCGCATCCGTCACATACTATCCCGTCAACCAAGATTGGGGCTGAAAACAGAAAACAATCGATCAGGAAAACAGGGACCTGATCCAGAGACTCGCTAGACACTTACCAGCGCCGCTGACGATCCTACCCACTTCATGCCCTTGTTCTGATCCACGCCCATCATCATGCCGCGCCCCATGCGCACGATGGTCAGCACCGGGATTAACTCGTCCAGCCACACATACATGATGCGCAACTCGACTTTGGTCGCTCCGTGCGGAGTTTCGACCACTGGTGTGAAGTTCATCCGCTCCTGCAAGATGTATTCGCTGCGCTTTACTGCGGGGATCGCGTCAATGTCTGCGCGCGATGGCGCAATCACAACGCCTAAACCCGCAAACGAATACAGCGGCTTCAGGACGAAATTCTCAAGATCGGCGGGCACTTCGGGAAGTTGATCCAGAAACCACGTCCGCGGCACCGATGGATGCGTCAAGTAGGGGATCGAATATTTGCTGATCCGGAAATACCAGTTCGGATGCCCCGCCCACTCCACGTCCAGGTCGTCTCGGAAATCAAACGGCGGCGCCACGCCCTTGCGTTCGAGTTCATCCACGATCGTCCGGTTGTAGATACGCTTGATCGGAATTGTCTTGCCCGCATCTTCGCAAAAGAGCTGCCGCCCTTGCTTGCGAATTTTAGTAATGCAGACTGTGCGAATCCCGAGCAGCTTTTCGGTCAACAGAAAATCCGGGCGCGTCTTCTGCTCCTCCGGATGCACTTCCATCAGCACCACATTCTCCGGATCATGTCCCGCGACAATC
>JAYUJG010000340.1:0-4398 GCA_043765355.1 Acidobacteriaceae bacterium
GGCGGGAGGATTCTCACTGCAAGCGCCCGCGATTCCAGCGACCACGGCGCGTCTGGAATTTGAAGGCGGCATCGCGATCGATGCCAACGCGGCCGTGTCGCTGGCTCGGGCAGCCGAAGCAAGCGTCGACCTTCAGTCAGGCGAGCTTCGTCCGGTCGATCCACGAATCGAACTTCAGCCTGTACCAGATCACGGCTGCGCCCCGCCCATCGCGCAAGAGCCGCAAGCGGCGCCGACTCTCGAGTCGCTGCGCACGCTCCGTCCGCTCGGGCAGATCAGAAATTCCTTCATCCTCGCGGTCAACGAAGACGGCCTCTGGATCATCGATCAGCATGTCGCCCACGAGCGCGTGCTTTTCGAGCGGGTGTTGTTGCAGCGTTCGGCGCAACAAGTAGAAAGCCAGCGCCTGCTCATGCCGCTGATCATCGAACTGACTCCGGCGCAGCAAGCCATCTTCAACGATATTGCGGAAGAGTTGGCGCGCAACGGCTTCGAGGCCGAACCCTTTGGCGCGAGGAGCGTCGCCGTGAAAGTAGCTCCGGCGGGAGTGGACGCGGCGCAAGTCGAGCACATGCTGAACGAAATTCTCGAACAGTTCACGCGCGAAGATCAGGCCATCAATCTGGAAGCCGTGCGGACGCGCATCGCCGCGTCGATCGCCTGCCACGCCGCGATCAAAGTAAATATGCCGCTGGAACAAAACAAAATGGAATGGTTGCTGGCAGAGCTGGCAAAAACCAATCACCCAATGACCTGCCCTCATGGTCGCCCGGTAGTCCTGCGCTATTCCATGCAGGATATTCAGAAAGCATTCAAGAGAATCTGAAATCTGCAGTCAGCACTCAGCAGTCAGCATTCAGTAAAATCAGTCAGTATCCCGCACTCGGTACGCAGTATTCCGACCCCGGTGACTGAATGCTGAATGCTGACTGCTCACTGCTGCCCCTGTGTTCTAATCAAAAGTATGACTGACTCCGAACTCCTGCTGGCCCGCGCGCAAAAGTGGCGACTCGACGGGCAGGCCGCGCGCACGCTTGACGATGCGCGCGCGTTCCTTGAGTCGGTGGGATTCTGTTCGATGTATCCGATGCGGCCGGCCTTTTTGTTGCCAACTTTCGTCGGCGCCTGGGTCGGAGCCGATGACAAGCTCCCCATGCGGCAACACGCCTACAACGATCCGCGAGCTCGAGAAGCCACCGAGCTGATGGTGCGCGCGCTGCGCGATAAGGCGGCCTACGAGGCTCCGCTGGTCGACGAGAACAATGCGTTTCTTCTGGCGCCGTCGGTGTTTCCTTTTTTCTATTCGCTGGTGGGCGAGCGCAATCCCAAGCAGCCACCCTCTTCTGGACCGCGCTCCCCGTATTCTCCGCTGGCTTGCGACGCGTTCGAAATTATTCGCAGTCGTGGACCAATCTCAAAAACTAAATTGGGCGAGGCGCTGGGCGGTTCGGTTTCGAATGCCGGCCTCGACCGCGGATTGAGCGAACTGTGGGCCAAACTCCGCATCACGCGCGTCGATTACACCGTGGCGGAAGGCTCAGTCTGGGACGAACTGTCGCGTTGGGCTCCGGACATTGTCCGCGAAGGCGTCGGCATCTCGGTGCCCGAAGCGCTCTCGGCGCTGGTCTCGAAATATCTCGACTGCGTGGTTGCGGTCGATGAAGGCGAAGCGGAAAACTTCCTGGCAAATTTTGTTCCGCGCACCAGGGTGAAAGAGGCAATCCACGCCCTACTCGCAGCGCGCGAAATAAGTTTTGTGCATGTCGGAAGCAAATCGCTGCTGCAAGTGACTCCGCCGAAAGTGGCGTATGTCCCCAAGCCCCGCGCCGAGCGCATTCGCGAGCGCAGCTCGACGTAGCTCGTGTGGTGACGGGACTATGCCCCGTGAAAGCTCAGTCGTACTTCCTGTAGTGTTCCACCCACGACCCGTGTAAAATCGCACATTCCCACCATGACCGACTCATCCGCACGCAAACTCATCATCGCCATCGATGGCCCAGCCGGTGCCGGCAAAAGCACCATCGCCTCGCGACTTGCCCGCAAACTCGGCTATGTAAATCTCGAGAGCGGCGCGATGTATCGCGCCCTGGCCCTGCGCGCAATCGAGTGGGACGCCTCGTTCGACGATGAAGCCACCTTGCTGAAGATGGCGCAGGATTCCAACATTGCCCTCGAACGTAATATCGGCGGCAATCGAATCCTGCTGAACGGGAAAGATGTTTCAGACAGGATTCGGGAACGCGATGTGACCGAGGGGGCGTCTCGCGTGTCGGTGCATCCCAAGGTGCGCGAGTGGATGGTGGCGCGGCAGCGCGAGATGGGTCTCGGCGGCGGCGTGGTGATGGAGGGACGCGATATCGGCACAAGAGTCTTCCCAGACGCCGATTTGAAAATCTTTCTCGACGCCGATCCAGTCATCCGCGAGCAGCGGCGGATGGATCAGCAGCATGTGAAAGGTTCGTCGCAGCAGGCGCAGGCGATGGCCGCCGAACTTCGCGAACGCGACCGGCGCGATCGGACCCGCGCCGCTTCTCCGCTCGAGGCTGCCGCGGATGCCGTGGTGCTCGACTCGACCAATATGAGCGAGGATGAAGTGCTCGGTCGGATTGCTGAACTGGCGGAGCAGCGGATGGCAACGGCGCGCTAGTCCAACCCTGGCGCGATCCTATGTGTGCTTCACAAACCGCATCGACGCGGAATTCATGCAATAACGCAGCCCCGTGGGCTGCGGCCCATCATCAAACACATGGCCCAGATGCCCATCGCATTGCGTGCATGAAATCTCGTCGCGGCTCATGCCAAAGCTGCTGTCGGTCGAGCTGCGAACATTCTCCTTCGCGATCGGAGCCCAGAAACTGGGCCATCCCGTGCCCGAATCGAATTTTGTGTCGGAACTGAATAGGGCGTTGTCACAGCAGATGCAGCGATACAGGCCTTTGTCGTGCAGGTCGTAAGTGTCGCCGGTGAAGGCTCGCTCCGTGCCTTGCTGGCGCGCGACTTCAAATTGCAGCGGAGTTAGTTGCTTCTTCCATGCGGCTTCGGTCTTGCGCACCTTCGGAACTTCAACGCGGGCGAGCTTTTTTCCCGCATCGTTGAATTCGACGATCGTCACGGGTTTGTTGGCATCCGCGGAACCGGCATTGGCTGCGTTCGCCGCGCCCACCACCGGGCTCTTGAAACATGCGACCAGACCCGTTCCCGCCACCGCCAGCACGGAACTGGTAAGAAACTGCCGACGATTCACCATCGATTCCTCCCCTTCTAAATGCTTAAGATGCGTCAAGAAGTGGAAAGTTACAAACTGGAGTCGCCAGCAAATCGTCGAGCCGAAAAGGCGTCCCCATTTGTTTTGTGCTTTATTTTTTCACCACGACGCCAATCCCCAAATCCCGCAACTGGGCCGCCGCCACCGGCGTCGGCGCTTCCATCATCAAGTCTTTTGCGGCCGCCGTCTTCGGGAAGGGAATCACTTCGCGCAAACTGTCCGCCCCCGCCAGAATCATCACGATGCGATCGAGCCCGAGCGCGATGCCGCCATGTGGAGGCGTGCCGTACTCCAGCGCTTCGAGGAAAAAACCGAAACGCGAACGCGCCTCTTCATCCGTCATGCCGAGCGCGCTGAAAATTCTGCTCTGCACGTCCTGACGATGAATACGGATCGATCCCGAGCCCAGCTCCGTGCCGTTGAGCACCACGTCATACGCAAGCGCGCGCACCATCGCCGGATCGCTCTCCAGCTTGTCCATGTCTTCATCGTGCGGCGAGGTGAAAGGATGATGCGCTGCCATCCAGCGCTTCTCACCTTCGTCATACTCGAACATGGGAAAATTCGTGACCCAGAGAAAACGGTAATCCCGCGCCGGGTCGCCGGTCTTTTTGAAAATGCCATGCCGGTCGGCGTACTTCTGCGCCAGCGCCACGCGCAGAATCCCCGCCGAGGCGTAGATCGCCAGTTCCGCGGGTGTAACTTTGCGCTTGCTCGCGGGATGCGTGTTTTCAGCTGCGCCCGACTGCGACCCCATCACGAGTACAAGCAGGTCGTCCGCCGCCGCGACCGTTTTCGCGCGCACCTTCGCCCCCGCCTCGGGAAACTTGGTCTCGATGCGTTTGAAATCCTCGAACACGCGCGCCCCGCCCTTGGAAACGAAGAGCGGCTTAATGTCGTCGCGTTCTTTTCGAGAAAGCTCGCCTACCTTCGGAATGCGGATCGCAATCACCGGCAAATCTTTATTGATCGCCAACTGTTCGAGATCGGCAGCCGCAAAACAATCCTTCACGTCGGTAAACGCCGGCACTCGAAGATCCGGCTTGTCGATACCGTACTGCCGGATGGCCTCGTCGAAATCCATGCGCGCAAACGGAGTCTTGATCTCGTGCCCCGCCGCCTTGAACGCCGCC
>JAYUJG010000341.1:0-3962 GCA_043765355.1 Acidobacteriaceae bacterium
ACCGGACACTTTCTGAAGCAAGGCGACCGGCTGCTGATTACGCTGGAGGCGATCCAGGTCGAAGGCAACAAGCTTTTGTGGCAGACCAACGTGACCGCGCCGGCTCAGGATCTGATTGCGTTGCAAGCGCAGATGGCGGCGCAGATTCGGCAGGGACTGCTGCCGGCGTTGGGCGCTTCTGGAGGCTTTCTCGATACGGGGACGCGTCCCAAGAGCGCCGAAGCCTACGATCTCTATTTGCATAGCTTGGCGCTGGCGCATGACGCCGCGCCTAATAAGGATGCGATCGCGGTTCTGGAGCATGTGGTCGATGTGGATCCGACGTATGCGCCCGCGTGGGAGCAGCTTGGTTTGCGTTGTTACTATGACGCGGATTATTCCGATGGCGGTGAGCCGATGTTCCAGCGGTCAAACAAGGCTTGCGCCAAGGCGATTGAGCTTGATCCGAACCGGCTGGTCGCGGCGGGGCAGTTGATTAGTAACAGCGTGGAGCGTGGCGAGCTTGGCAAGGCATATCGGGCGGCGCAGGCGCTGGTGAAGCGTCGGCCGGATAGTGCGCAGGCGCACATGACAATGGCATACGTCTATCGCTATGCCGGAATGCTGGAGCAGTCATCGGGCGAATGCAATACAGCGTTGGCGCTCGATCCCGGCAACTATACGTTTCGTTCTTGCGCCTGGGCTTTTATGGAGACAGGCAACACGGACCGCGCGGCGGATTTTATCCGCTTGGACGCGGGTTCGGAGTGGGCCTTATACGCGACGCCGTCGCTGCTGTTGCGCGAGGGCAAGGTGGCCGAGGCACGCGAAGCAGTGAAGCGAATGCCGACGACCCCGCGCTATCACCGTGACCTGCTCGAGGCTTGTTTGCAGTTGCGGCCCGCGGCCGATTTGGATCGCATGGCGCAAGACGCGGAAACCAATCTGCCCACTGAGCCCGATGCCGAAATGTGGTATTACCAGGGAGCGCTCTTCGCCTACTGCGGTAAAAAACAAGCGGCGCTACATCTGCTTCAAAGCGCGGTCGGGCAGAATTATTGTGCGCACAGTAACTTGTTGTCGGACCCTCTGCTTGCGAAACTCAGGGCCGATACAGCGTTTGACAAAGTGTTGACGGCTTCTGGCATTTGCCAGGATGCGATGCGCGCGTCCGCCGCCACACCGATCCCATGACAATAAAAATACAAATAGGATTCGAAGAAGCCGCGCTCAAGCTGATACAATCCCGCTTGGCAAAATGGTTTCCTCTTCGCTAGTTAGTCCTGCACAAATTCCCTTCGAGGGTTACCGATGATTTCCTTTCGTACTTCTCTGCGATGCTTGTTTCTATTCGTGCTCTTGGGCTGCGCTTGTTTTGCGGCGGCGCAGGACGTGCAGGAGAGCCGCCTGCTGCGCTTTCCCGATATTTATAAAGACAAGATTGCGTTCATGTACGGGGGCGATCTGTGGCTCGCGTCGAGTGCGGGAGGAACGGCGCGCCGCATTACTTCGCATCCGGGGCGGGAGTTATTCCCAAAGTTTTCACCAGATGGCAAGTGGCTGGCATTCACCGGCCAGTACGATGGCAACTTCAATGTCTATGTGATGCCGTCTGAGGGCGGGCAGCCGAAGCAACTCACCTTCTACCAGGGCGAGGCGCAGCCGCTTAGCGATCGCATGGGGATCCTCAACCAGGTCATCGGCTGGACGCCGGATGGTAAGAGCATCATTTTTCTTTCACGGCGTGACGCTTCAAACGGATGGATCAAACGCCCCTACACAATCAGCGTCGACGGCGGACTCGCTCACCCCATGTTCATGGATGAAGGCGGCCTGCTTTCGTATTCGCCCGACGGCGCGAAGATCGCGTACAACCGGATCTTCCGCAATTTTCGTCAGTGGAAGCGCTACACCGGCGGCATGGCGCAGGACATCACGATTTACGACACTAAGAATAACGTCGTCGATTCGGTAATCCCGCACACCGACTACACCGACACTTTTCCGATGTGGCACGGAAACGCAATCTATTTTACTTCCGATCGTGGACCGGAGCACCGGCTCAATCTCTACAGTTATGACGCTGGCAACAAACAAGTCGAGCAACTTACTAAGTTCGCCGAGTTTGATGTGATGTGGCCGAGCCTGGGCCCGGATGCGATTGTTTTTGAGAATGCCGGGTATCTTTATACGTTCGACCTCCAGACCCGGCAACCAACAAAGCTGACGATCTTTGCCAGCGGTGAGCGCGATCAGGCGATGAAACGCTGGGTGAGCGCAAGCCATCACATTACCGACTTTGACATTTCGCCCGATGGAAAGCGCGCGGTGCTCGCCGCGCGCGGCGAAGTATTCACCATTCCGGCCAAGGATGGGAGCATTCGTAACTTGACGCATTCTCCCGGCGCACGCGAACAAAAGGTCGCCTGGTCGCCCAATGGGCAATGGATCGTCTACGTGTCTGACAAGACGGGCGAGGACGAGATTTATATCGCTCCGCAAGATGGTCTGGGAGCCGAGGAGCAAATCACCAGCGGGCACAAGGGCTTCATGTTCCAGCCCGCATGGTCGCCGGACAGTTCGAAGATCGCATGGGCCGATCAGAACCTGAGGCTGTGGTACGTCGATGTCAAGGATAAAGAAAAGAAGCCGGCAGAGGTCGATCGCGGCAAGTACGGTGAAATTCTCAACTACAACTGGTCTCCGGATAGTAAGTGGCTGGCGTACGACAAGAATCTGGAGTCTGGATTCTCGGTAGTGTATTTGTATGGTCTTTCCGATCGGAAGATCACGGCCGTGACATCGACTCTCAACAATAGCTATGGCGCGGTGTTTGATCGAGACAAGCGCTACTTATACTTTTTGTCCGACCGCGACTACAACGAAGTGCTGGGCAACATCGACTTTGAATTTGCGAATCCGAAAACCACCCGCGTTTATGTCGCCACCTTGACAGCGGAAGAGCCTTCACCCTTCCCCGCCTTGAGCGACGAAGTGAAGATGAAGAGCGAGGAAGCGGCGGCGACGCCAGGGCCGGAGCCGGGCAACAAGAAAAACGCCAAGCAGGCGCTGAACAAAAAAGAGGAGAAATCGGAGTCCGACGAAAAAACTGCCCAGAAAGAAACGCAGGAAACGAAGGAGCCGCCCAGAGAATTCAAGATTGACCTGGACGGCATCCAGAACCGGATTGTGGCGTTGGCCGTTCCGCCAGCCGTGATTCGCACGATGGATGCTTCGAAAGATGCGATCTACTATTCGACTTCTCCGATTCAAGGGCTGTCGGGCCCGCTGCCGGGAGAAAACTCCGCCATCCATGCCTACGATTTGAAAGAGCGGAAAGATAAGGTGCTGCTCGACGGCGCGGATCGGTTTGCACTGTCGGTCGACGGCTCGAAGCTGCTGTATCGGGCCGACGGCGATGGTCCGATGGGGATCATCGATGCCAAGCCTGCCGACGCTCCGCACAAGGTTGGAGATGGCGCGCTCAAACTGGACGGCATGAGAGTTGAGATCGATCCTCCGCAAGAATGGAAAGAAATATTTAACGAAGTCTGGCGGCAGGAGCGCGACTATTTCTTCGAACCTTCGATGAATGGCGTGGACTGGCAGAAGACGAAAGATCAGTACTCCCAACTCTTGCCCTATGTCGCCGATCGTTATTCGCTGACTTACATCATGGGCGAGATGATCAGCGAGTTATCGAATTCGCACACCTATGTCGGCGGTGGCGACATGCCTGAGCTTCATCCCGTGAATGTTGGATTGCTGGGTGCAGACTATGAAGCGGACGCGGCGAGCGGCATGTACCGAATCAAGAAAATATTCTCTGGCGAAAATTGGGACGCCCACACCCGTTCCCCGCTAACCGAGCCGGGCGTCAACGTCAAGGAAGGCGATTACCTCGTCGCGATCAACGGACGGGCGCTGCGCGCTCCGCAGACTCCCGACGAATTGCTGGTAAATACCGCGAATGACGTGGTTAC
>JAYUJG010000342.1:0-3184 GCA_043765355.1 Acidobacteriaceae bacterium
TGGTGTGAATCTAAAGGTCACATCAGCGGCGGCACCGAAATCCCCATCGCCGCGAGAATACGAATCAGTTCGCGGAGCACCACTGCCGCAGTCGTGAGCAGAAACGCCTTCCGCCCTTCGTCGGTCTCGCTCAAAATCGGATACCGATGATAGAAAGTATTAAAAAGCTGCGCCAACTGGAACGCATGTTTCGCCAGGTAAGCCGGTTCGGTAGTAGCGATGCATTGCCCAACAATATAAGAAGTCTGAGCCGCCGCCAGCCAAAGCTCCCAAATGTCGTCGCCAGCCTGGCCATCGAGATAGCGAGAAAAATCGGCCGTAGAGACGCGGCTAGCCGCGTCACCGTCGGCAGCGCCAGAGCTCTGGGCAAGATCGACGCCGTCTGCACCGGTGCAAAAGAGAGACGCGTCAAAGCCACCCTTGCGAAAAATGTTAGCAGCCCGAACCACGGCGTACTGCGCATAGGGCCCCGTATCGCCCTCAAAGCTCAAAGCGTCTTTGAAATCAAAAGCAATCACCGAAGGCTTGGTAAATTTCAACATGAAGTAGCGCAGCGCCCCAATTGCCACCTGCGTGGCAATGCCCGCCCGCTCGCCTTCACTCAACTCCGGATGCCGCGCATCCACTTCCTTGCGAGCCGCGGCAATCAGAGCATCGAGGAGGTCATCAGCCTTAACCCCAAATCCTTTGCGGCCGGAAACTTCAATCCAGGACCGCGCCTTGTCTTCCTCGCTCAGCGCGTAGCCCAGTTCGCCCGCGCAGCGCGGGGTCAAGGCCACCATCTCGTAAGAAAAATGCGTGTAGCGATCGGCGGCTTCGCCGTGGCCGAGGCCGCGCAGCGCTTCAATCACCGTGCTCTGCGCCTCCGACTGCCGCGCATCGATGACGTTGTAAATTTCCGCCACATCGCCAAAGTGCGGATGATCCTTCTCTCGTTGTCCCTCGGTGGTCGAAATCCAGCAATCGCGCGCGTTGGGATAGCGAAAGAATTTCCGATACCAAAAATCGCGCCCCAGCAGTCCGAACTTCCACATGTGATACGCGATGTCTTTGCCGACGTATCCCACGGTGCCGTTGGAGCGGACGATTACTTTCTGGTCTTCCTCGGAAATCTTTTCTTCTGTGCTTTGCCCCGTGTTCTCGGTGCGACCCGTGGTTAAAGGTTTTGCCGTTGTTCCCGCCCGCCGCATCACCCAGCACCCTTTGTTCTTCCCGGCGTTTTCAAAAGTAAGCACGCCCGCATCCTTCAACTTGGTAAACGCGGCGTCCCAAAAATGAAGGTGCAGGATCTCACTCTCGCGCGGCAGAAAGTCATACTCGATGTCGAGGCGCTCCATCGTCTCCAGATGCCGCCGCAGCACTGCCACTGAAATCAACTCCGCAATCGCCGCCGTCTCGTTGTTCCCTTCCTCGTTCCCTTGCTCCAAAGCATGCAGCGTCGCAGAACGCGTGAGCAGCCGTGCCTTATCCTCTTCATACCAGTGGGAGACGCGAGCATAAAGATCCCAGCACACGTAGTCGAATCGCGGAGCCGCCGCCAGCGCCGATATCTCCGCCAGCGACTTCTTCTCGATGTGCATGAATCCCACAACTACATCGGCCACCTGCACGCCGGTGTTGTCGATGTAGTTCTGCACGTCGACATCGCGACCCGCAAAGCGCAACAGCCGCACAAACGTGTCGCCGAGAATCGCGTTGCGCAGATGCCCAATATGCGCCGCCTTGTTGGGATTGATGCTCGAATGCTCAACCAACACTTTACCCGCAGGAATGTCGGCCGCCGGAGCACGATCTGCGGCAAGCTCGGTGGCCAGCAAAGCGCGACTCACACGAACATTGATGTACCCGGCACCCGCAACTTCAAATCTGTCAAAACCAGGAATCGAACCGACCCCGGTGACAATTTCTTCCGCAATCTTGCGCGGAGCCTTACGAAGCTTGCGCGCCAGCTCAAAAGCAAGCGGCAAGGCGTACTCGCCAAACTCGATTTTCGGTGGCTGCTCGACGACGATGTTTACCGTATCCAGATCGTAAGTGCGCCGCAGAAATTCGCGCAGATGCTCGACCAGCCGAAGTTGCAGATATCGATACAAGAATGTCCTCTAAGCTATTGAAGGAACAGTGATTCTAACAAACTCGCAATAGGCGGCGAGTTTGACGGGGTTTGCAGCCTTCCCTATGATGAAAATCGGTGGATCGCCGATAGTCGTTAGTCGTTGGCTCCTTGCAAACAACGCAGATCGCCGAAACGACTAACGACCAGCGACCAGCGACGGTTTTTATGCGTACAGCCTACCTGGATTGTTTTTCCGGCATCAGCGGCGACATGTTTCTCGGTGCCCTGGTGGACGCCGGAGTGTCTCCCAAACTGTTCGAAGACACGGTCGCGGCGCTCGACATCGGTGCCAGGCTGGAGATTTCGCGCGTTACGCGCGGCGGAATAGCAGCCGCCAAAGTCGATGTGTACGCGAACGGCGAAAAAGACTTGCCTCGCGAAGTTTTCCACGAGCAGCGCGAACATGATCATGACCACGACCACAACCACCATCATGATCATAATCATGAGCCCGTGTGGTCGCGGGGATCTACCCCGCTCTTGACGGGGCCAAGCCCCGTCACCACACAACTCCAACCCACGCACAAGCACGAACACGGCAGAGGACTAACGGAAATTCGCCAGATCATCACCAAGGCTGCCATCAACAGCACGGCCAAAGCCACCGCAATCCGCATCTTCGAAGCTCTGGGCGAGGCCGAGGCCGAGATTCACAATACGACTGTCGAAAAAGTTCATTTCCACGAAGTGGGAGCCGTCGATGCCATGGTCGACATCGTCTGCGCGGCGGTTGGAGCGGAATCTCTAGCCATCGACCGGTGGATTTGCTCCCCGCTGAACGTAGGCGGCGGCACCGTCAAGTGCGCCCACGGAACGCTCCCCGTCCCCGCTCCCGCGACGTTGAAGTTACTTCAAGACGCGCCAGTTTATTCGTCCGGACCGCAAGTAGAGCTCGTCACGCCAACTGGAGCGGCGATCGTGAAGACACTGGCAACGGCTTTCGGTCCCTTCCCCGCGATGAAAATCGAGAAGGCAGGCTATGGCGCGGGAACCAGGGAATTCAAAGACCATCCCAACGTGTTGCGGATCACGATTGGAGAAGCCGCGACAAGGGACGGTGCAAAACTG
>JAYUJG010000343.1:0-3118 GCA_043765355.1 Acidobacteriaceae bacterium
GGTAGTCTTGCCTCCCGAGCTGCGCTTAATCTCGGTGAGGCGGTGGCTGGCGCTGGAATCGAGGTCGAGGGCATAGAACTTCTTCAGGTCGCGAATGCGTTTGAGCGATTCGGAGCCAAATGGCACCTTGCCATCGAAGGCGTGCAGCACGATGCCTTCGAGCAGATCGCCGAGCGACATGTCGTGATACTCGGCGAGAGCCTTCAGAACCTTGAGAAGGCGTTTTTCCATCCGGACGCCGGTCTGGACTCGCTCGACGAGGAAGTTTACGTTTGGTACCATGGTACTAATGTACCACGACCCAAAACTTCCGAGCGAAGTTGCCCGCCGAAAAGATTGAGCCGCAAAGTGCGCCAAGAAACACTGCAAAGGCCGCGAAGACAATCGGCGTGGACTGTGGCGGCGACTTAATCGGAGCTTCCTTAGGGAATCTCTGGTCAAGTGCCTCCGTGATCCTCTGCCCCCCAGTGTCCTCTGTGGTTGTGCTCTTTTGTCCGACACTTAAGCGGAGCTTCCTCAGGGGCCGCCGCCACACCACCCAGAAGTCCTTTCCTATGTGCCAAATTGGAGCGATTCATTACGCCCATTCCGACACTGTGGCCCCGTCCGTAGCTGCGATATCGCCCCTCGTTCCTCCAGAATTATCGGGTCATTCGTCACAAAGAGACGTGATGGCGGTCACTTAGCGGCGACAGGGTCTTGGCCTACACTTTCCCCAATTAGGCAGGGCGCGGTTCATTCGCGGAAGAGTTGGGGCGACATTTTTCCCAGCTTGGAATCGCGATGGGCCACGCGCCTCAGCATTCTGAGCGGGTATGAGCACGACGGGTCGGGCTGAATTTTACCGGAGGCTAGCAGCATGAATGTCATGACACAGTATTCGGCGACGCACGACTACGACCGCGATCTGCGCTTCTCGGCAATGTTTGAAGCGGCCGCGATTGGCATCGGAATCTGCGGGCTTGATGGCAGGATTCTGGAGGCCAATCCGGCGCTCGCGAAAATGCTGGGCTACAGCCGCGAGGAACTGACCGGCGCGCATGCGCACGAACTCTATCCCGAATTTCGCGCCGACTGCCGGACGGACGGTCGCTCTGGACTTCGATCGCAATTCCGGCGCGCGCCCTTCGACGCCAATCGCACCCACGAAGAGCGCTTGCTCGGAGAACTGGTGCGCGGCGAGCGTTCCTCGTTCGAGATTGAAAAACGCTGCCCGCGCAAAGACGGCTCGGCGCTCTGGGGACACTTGACCGTTTCGCTGGCGCGCGACAATCGCCTGCAACCCGCCTTCCTCATCGCCATGTTGGCGGACGCAACCGAACGCAAGCGCGTCGAGGAACATCTGCGCGAAGCCGAAAAGATGGAAGTCATCGGACGTCTGGCTGGCGGCATCGCTCACGACTTCAACAACTTGCTCACCGGCATTCTGCTGTATTGCGACCTGTTGAGCGCGGGGTTGTCGAGCGCCAGAGTTGAGCCCACAGGCCTGATCCAGCACATCGACGAAATTCGGATGGCCGGCGAGCAAGGGGCGGCGCTGACCCAGCAACTGCTGGCGATCGCTCGCAAACAGGCGGCCGAACCGCGCCCGCTGCTCATCAACGAGATTGTCGCCGCCATGGAACGCCTGTTGCGCAGGCTGATCGGCGAGCCCATCGAGCTGGTCACGACGCTCGACCCCAGCGCCGGCCCGGTGCTGGCCGACCTGTCGCAATTACGGCAGGTGGTGTTGAACCTCGTGCTGAACGCAAGAGACGCTTTGCCGCACGGTGGAAAAATCCGCTTAGTCACGCGGGCGGTGGAGTTTCCCAACCCTTCAGAACCTCGCAATCCTCGGCCCTCCGTTTCGCTGGCCGTGAAAGACAACGGCTGCGGCATGGACGAAGAGACTCGCCTGCGCCTGTTCGAACCTTTCTTTACGACCAAGAATCCGGGAGAGGGAACGGGGCTTGGTCTGGCCACCGTGCAGCGCATCGTCAGTGAGGCGGGCGGAGTGATCCAACTGGAAAGCGAACTGGGACAGGGCACCTGCATTGAAGTGTTTTTCCCGGCGATCGAAACCAGGCTCGGAGTTTCGGAGGAAATTTCCCGGGACGTCTCGATCGAGGAACCGCGGCAGCCCGCGCGCGCGCCGGAGCCGCCGTGCGGGCGCGCGGCTGTTCCTACCGCCTCTCAGACCATCCTGCTGGTGGACGATCATGCCCCGGCTCGCAGGTCCATGCAGCGCATCCTGCTCGACAACGGCTACCAAATCCTGCCCGCGTCGAGCGGCAGGCAAGCACTGAAGATTTTCGCCGAACACGCCTCTGCCGTCGGCCTGTTGATCGCCGACTACGTGATGCCGGGGATGAACGGGAAGGATCTCGCGGAGTCGCTCCGCCGCCTGAAACCGGACCTCAAAGTCCTGCTCGTCTCCGGCTACCACCACACCCCCCTGGATCCGGCCGTGAGCACGCTGGAATTGATTCGCAAACCATTTTCCGGAAAGGCTCTGATCGAGCGCGTAGGGGAAGTCATGCACCGCGCGGATTGATCGAGCCATCGGGTAATCGGGCCCCGCGGCGATTGAGAGGATGTGGTGTTTCACTCTTGATCGCCAGAAAGCTCACCATCGTCAAGTCTTGCCTAGTCAGGAGATTCCTCAAATGTTTACCGCAACCAACGCCGCCGTCGTTACCCGAAACCCAAGCCGCATCCCCAGCCATGACTCGATTTCCAGCCACTCCGCGCAAATCGAGGGCGCCAACTTCTTAAACCTTCTCATCGTGGACAACGACCGCACCATTCGCGAAGCCTGCCGTGAAGTGGCGCAATCGCTCGGGTTCAACACGCAGGTGGCCGACTCCGCCGACCAGGCCTACCGCTTGCTCGAGAACTCCAGTACCGATGCCGTGCTGCTGGACATGCGGCTGTCGGGCGCCGGATCCCTCGAAGCGCTGCATACCATCAAAAAGCATCGCGCGGACGCGCTGGTCATCGTCGTCACCGGCTACGGCACCGTGCAATCGGCGGTGCAAGCCATGAAAGACGGCGCCTACGACTATGTGACCAAACCCTTCAGCATGGAAGAACTGCGATTACTACTGGAACGGGTCGCGAGCCATCTTCGCCTGAAGAC
>JAYUJG010000344.1:0-1707 GCA_043765355.1 Acidobacteriaceae bacterium
GTGGTTTGGTTCGGCATGTCGCTGACAATGCCCGCCGCGCCATGTTGCGCAACCGCCAATTCCTGCACGCGCGCTAGAACGCCGTCGGCGAGGACGATCTTTCCGCGCACGTCCTTGCCCGCATAGTCAGCTTCATTTGCGCCGTCGCCGACGTCGATGAGTTGCGTCTCCACGTCGGCGCTGTGACTGTAATCGGCGAGGCGGATAGGATCGGTCTTCCAATCCCCAAGAAGAAGATGTTCGGGGCGCACTTCCCACAGGCGCGCCTCGTCAACGGTCCATCCGAAATACGAGCGCATCAATCCATATTGCTTGGCACCGTCGATGGGGTACTGCTCGCTGTGAGCGTCGGCGAGGCCGTATTCACGCGCGCGCTGCAAAATGAACTCGGCCGCACGATCAAAATCGGCCGTCGCCGGAACGCGATGCAAACCAGTCAGGTAGCGCAGATTTTCATACGGAGCGGCGCCGTTTGATTCGTCTCGCAGCGCGGTCCACTGGTTGGCGTTGAGGAAGGGTTGTTGGGCGAAGACGCACGTCGCAGCAAACACGACCAGAATGCAAGTCAAGCGGAGGTGGCGCATAGCGACGAGAATAGCATTAGAGACGGCGGAAAATTCGCTAGCGCGTGGACGCCATCTTTATCGCGGGATCGCCGATTTCCGTGTGCGATTCACCTTCCAGGCAGACGCGATGCCACAACTCTAGATTGAGCAGGCGCCAGATGCGGTCGTAGTTGTCGCGATGCTTCGCGCGATGTTCGTTGAAAAGTTGCTCAATCGCTTCGCGCCGAAAGAATCCGCGATTCAGACTGCGCGGTTCAAGCAGCATTTCGCGAATTGTGTCAAGCCGCGGTCCGGCCAGCCATCCGCTCCAGGGCGTTGGGAATCCGAGCTTTGGCCGGTACAAAATCTCATGCGGCAACAGGTCCTCGACGGCCTTTTTCAGGATTCGCTTGCCCGCCAATCCTTGAATCTGCACTTCACGCGGAATTCTCGTCGCGAATTCCACCAGCACATGATCGAGAAACGGCACCCGGCTTTCGATGGATGCGGCCATGCTCATGTTGTCCTGTTTCATGAGCAGCTCGACGAGATATGTTTTGATGTCGGTGTAGAGAAGGCGTTGCAGCATGTCGCCCGCCGAATGCTCCCAGTGATCCAATACATGTTTGTAGGCCGTGCTGGGTGCGGCTTCGCCCGCGAATTCGCTGGTGAGCAATCCCGTCTGCTCCGCTTCGCCAAACGCCGAAAAGAAATTATCGAAGTAAAACGACGCCCAGGAAGCGCCATCCTTCGCCAGAAAAGTATGCTCGAGTTTGCGGCGCAGGGTCGCGCCCAACAGAGAAGAATTCGCGACCTGATCCCGCAAACCGCGGCGCAGAAGGCTCGGAACGACGCTACGGTACGCACGATCCATGGCGGCGTTTTTCAAAGTGAACGCATAACGCGTGTAGCCCGCCAGCGTTTCATCCGCGCCCTCGCCGGTGAGTACCACGGTGACTCTTTCGCGCGCCAGTTTCGCGACAAAATAAAGTGAGATGCTCGACGGCCAAACGATCGGCTCATCTTCATGCCAGATCAAATGCGGCAACGCTCCAAAAAACTCCTGTTCGCTGACCAGCACTTCATGGTGCTTTGACTTGATGTGATCGGAAACCGTTCGCGCAAACGGCAACTCGCTGTAGGTTTGCTCGGTGTAGCCGAC
>JAYUJG010000345.1:0-4344 GCA_043765355.1 Acidobacteriaceae bacterium
GCTGGCCACGCCGGATGCGAAGCCGCCATGGCCTCATCTCGCATGGGGCTGAAAACCGCCCTCTACACACTGAATGTCGATCTGATTGCACAAATGTCGTGCAATCCAGCCATTGGCGGCATCGCCAAAGGGCACCTGGTGCGCGAAGTGGACGCCCTCGGCGGCATCATGGGCGAAATCACCGACGCGGTTGGAATCCAATTCCGACTGCTCAATACTTCCCGCGGCCCCGCCGTCTGGTCCCCCAGAGCCCAGTGCGACAAACAAGCCTACCGCCTCAAGATGCGAGAGGTGCTCGAATCGCAGCCGAATCTGAAGATCAAGCAGGCGGAAGTTTCAGATGTGATTTTGGAAGAACGGTCGATGGTCGATGGTCGTCAGTCGCTCGCGGGTCCCGACGAGGAACGACTTTCAGCGACGAAAGACGAATCTGCCTTAGCCAACGACCAACGACCAGCGACCAACGACTCCTTGGCCCACGAGCGCATCATCGGCCTTCTGCTCCGCGACGGGCGTCGCGTTTCCGCCGATGCCGTCATCATTACTACCGGAACTTTTCTCAACGGCCTCATCCACTGCGGCGAGCAGCAATATCCC
The DNA here is from genome assembly GCA_043765355.1 of Acidobacteriaceae bacterium. GTDB lineage: Bacteria > Acidobacteriota > Terriglobia > Terriglobales > Acidobacteriaceae > Acidiflorens. Next base: position 598 of record JAYUJG010000345.1, read on the forward strand.
GCTGGACGTTCGGGAGAACCGGCCGCCATTCTGCTTGGCGAAGCGCTCAAGAAACTCGGCCTGCGCGGATGCCGCCTCAAAACCGGAACGCCTCCACGCCTCGACGGCCGCAGCATCGACTGGTCGCGCTTCGAACGTCAGCCCGGCGACGTCGATCCCACTCCGTTCAGTTTCCGGACGCGTCGCGTCGCCCACCACGATTCACAGGTGCCGTGCTACATCGCCTTTACCACGGAAGAAACGCATCGCATCATCCGCGAGAACGTGCATCGTTCGCCGATGTATAGCGGCCAAATTCAATCGACCGGCCCGCGTTATTGTCCGTCGATCGAAGACAAGATCGTCAAGTTCCCCGACAAACTAACTCACCAGCTCTTCCTCGAACCCGAGGGCCTCAACACCCACGAGATTTATGTCAACGGAATGAGCACGTCGTTGCCGATCGATGTGCAGCTCGCGATTCTGAAGTCGATCCCCGGCCTCGAAAACGCCGAAATGATGCGCCCCGGATATGCGATTGAATATGACTCCATCGATCCCACGGAACTAAACCGCACGCTCGAAACGAAAAAAATCGCCGGCCTGTTTTTAGCCGGACAAATCAACGGCACCTCCGGCTACGAAGAGGCCGCGTGCCAGGGCCTGATGGCGGGAATCAACGCCGCGCTGAAAGTAAAAAACGAGTTGCCCCTGCTGCTTGATCGTACGGAAGCCTATACCGCGATTCTGATCGACGACTTGATTTCAAAAGGCACCAACGAGCCCTACCGCATGTTCACCTCGCGCGCCGAATTTCGGCTGCACCTGCGCATTGACAACGCCGACCGCCGCCTAACACCGCACGGCCGCCGCGTGGGCCTGATCTCCGATGAAGCGTGGAGCGACTTCGAAGCGAAGCAACAGCGCCTGCAAACCGTCAGGCAAGTGCTGGAGAGGACAAAGCTCACGACAGCGATCGCGCAGCAAATCGAGCGGGGTCTGCAAGCGTGGGGACGGGCGCTTTCGCCCGTCCAAGTCGAGCACAGCTCGACCGCCGTCCCCGGCAACGGTGCAGCGTCTGGCAACGCGGCATCTTCACCAAACCTGTCTTCCGCCGTCGGCCAGCCCTTGGCCCAACTTCTGAAGCGTCCAGAAATAATAATCGAGCAACTAGCTTCGGCTTTGCACGATTTCATACCCGCGTTTTTCGAAAGAGATTCGCCGGCGAACTCCGCGTCCCTTGCGGTGAATGCGTCTCCGTTCCACCTGTCGTCCGAGATCCGCAACGAACTTAAAGCCGTCGAGACCGAAATAAAATACGCGGGATATCTAGACCAGCAGCAGCGCGCCATCGATCGCCTGAAAAAGGCCGAGCAGCGCCGCATTCCCGATTGGTTCGACTACCAGGCCGTCAGCGGATTATCGCGCGAAATGCAGGAGAAGCTCGGGCACGTCGTCCCGCAAACCCTGGGACAAGCTTCGCGAATTCCGGGGGTGACTCCGGCGGCGGTTTCTCTGATCAATGTATATATTGAGATTCAGGGTCGGCGGCGCGAGCAAGCGGCGGCGATCTAGGCACGCAATGTTCAGCTTGAATTTTAGGGAAACTCTGATTAAGTCGCCGCGGCAGTCGAACGGAAATTCCGATTAAACCTCTGGGTTCCTCTGTGCGCCGCTGTGTACCCCGTGGTGTAAGCCTTTGGGCCGGCGCTCAATGGGAGAACAGTCCAAGCTCCACAATCCACGCTGCCGTCGCCCACAGCAGCGCGCCGAACGACAGGCTCACGAATTTCCGCCGCAGGCGATCGTCGGCGATAAAAAATCCGATGAATCCAATCGCGCATCCGCAGAGCGCCGTTCCGTAGTAGACAGGGGTTCGAAACAACGCAGCCAGCGGAAAAAAATGAACGCCCACAATTAACGCGATGCCAGACAAAATGTAATCTGGATAGTGGACTGCTTTTAACGCGGCGACAGCGAGAAAAATCGCGGCGATCTCAATACCAAAGATGATGTAAAAATGCAGCGTAACCCGCCGGTTCGCCTCAATCTGCTGCCGCGTCAGTGGATCTGGGTTACGCGGCAAGTGTGACGTCCGCACGCCCAGCGCGGCAATGGACGATCCCAAAGCTATCCCAACGAAAAGAAGAGAGACAAACAGCCACCTCGGCGATCGACTTCCGCTCATCAGTCCGATCAGCAACCAGACGATGCCGAAGCCAAACATAACGGCCGCGCCGACAGTCATTCCGAGCAACATGCTTCGATCACCCCAGCTCTCGCGGTAGAGACGCGGCTAGCCGCGTCTCGGCGGCGGGAACAATCCAGTCTCCGGCCTTAACGGGCAACTGCCTTCTCGATAGCCGACCGCAGTTCCCCATAGGAAAGCGCTCCCGGATGATACATCGAGACGAGGCCCGCGCGATTCACGACGACCAGCGTCGGCGTGGTGCTTGCACCATAGGCATTGAAGTTCTGCGTGCTCAGAGGCACCGGCATGTTAGAGAGATCGCTGTAATATCGCGTGCGGACCGATTCAATGTAAGAACGCTCTTTATCGGGTGAAGCGTCCGCTCCTTGCGCAGCGTAGCCGTAAAGTTGTGTCGGGCCGATGACGACCAATCCCTGCGGAGCAAACTCTTTCTGTAGCCGGGCAATCACGGGACCCTCGGCCTTGCAGTCAATGCACCAGTGCGCCCAAAAGAACAACAGAACCGGAGAGCCCTTTAACGACGCGAGCGCAACCGGCTTCGGCCCAAGATACTGCGCCGTCTGCAACGCTGGAGCAGGCTGACCGACCAAAGCCAGCAGATTGAGGTTCTTCTGCAGCCGCGCCCGAATCGACGTCGTGCCATATCGCACCAGAGCCGACCGCAACAAGCTGACTGCCTGGGCATGTTTTTCGGTCGCTTCCAGTTGCTGCGCGAGAACTTCATAGGCCGCGCCGAGAGCGATCGGTAAGTGAGGCTCAGCGTCGAGCTTGCGCTTTGCGAGTTGCTGCTCTCCAAGACGGCGCGTGTCGCCGGCGTAAGCCGCGGCTTTGTCCCACTGCGCCGCCGAAGCCGCGCCGCGCGCCATCCACGATAAGGCTTCGAGATACTCGAGAGTTACGCCATGCTGACTCTTGTAACTCTGGAGTTGCGACTCGGCGGCGGCAAAAGAGTTCTGCGCTAACTGAGTCCGCACATCATCCACCAAGTCGGTTTGGGCGGACGACGGAGCGGCCAGACCGAGAATAAAGACAAGAATCACGGCGAGCGCGAGTGCAAAAAAGAGCATCGCCCGGTTGGCCAATCGAATCCGAAACCGCATCATTCTGTGCATCCTCTGATGATGAATGAGGCGTCGCGAAGTTGCAAACGCCTTGCAGCCCCGGGATGGACGGGCTTCGGTTCAGCAATCTCAAGTACAATTTGTTTGTAGCATGTTAGGCAGAGAAACTTCCCCCAAGATTATGTCTCTAAAGATTGGCGATTCCGCGCCGGATTTCGAGCTTCCGGGAATTGCCGGCGAGCGGCGGATCATGATCCGCTCGCGCGATTATCTGGGCCGCCAGAATCTGGTCGTGACGTTTCATCCGCTCGACTGGACTCCGACTTGAGCGGCGCAGGTGCCCGAACTCGATTCCAGAAAAAAAGAGTTCGCGGCGCTCAATGCCCAGGTTCTGGACATCAGCGTAGATTCGATCCCCAGCCACATCGCCTGGCGAAAAGATGAAATCGGGCCGGTCGAGGTGGCGATGTGTTCCGATTTCTATCCTCATGCCGA
>JAYUJG010000346.1:0-13517 GCA_043765355.1 Acidobacteriaceae bacterium
ACAACCGTGACCGTGCCGCTCTTCCCATTCGTGATGTAACCATATTCCCGGTAGAGCGGTCCGTAAGTCGGAAGATCGCGCTCGTGAAAGTAGAACCAACCAGCCGCCAGGGCCAGAGGTACGACGACGCCGATAAAAAGAAGTTTGCGCACTGGTGATAGCGACAATGTGGTGATGTCTTACTAAACGCAAGAGCCTATCTGGAACCATTCCTCTAAGTGCTCACTCCTGCGTGGACGTGGCTGGATGCGGGAATTGTTCGCCCCAACACTGCGGCAATCTGCTTCACCTGCACCATGAGCGCGTCGAACTGATCGGGGAACAATGACTGCATTCCATCGGACAACGCGCGGTCGGGATCGTGATGCACCTCGACGATCAGGCCGTCAGCTCCCACGGCCACCGCGGCGCGCGACAGCGGAGTGACTTTATTTCGCTTGCCTGTCCCGTGGCTCGGATCAACCACGATCGGCAAATGACTGAGGCGCTGCACGGCTGGCACAATGCTGAGGTCGAGCGTGTTGCGCGTATGATCTGCAAAAGTCCGCACTCCGCGCTCGCACAGAACGATGTTGTAGTTGCCCTCGCTCATAATGTATTCGGCGGCCATGAGAAATTCTTCCAGCGTCGCCGAGATGCCGCGCTTCAACAGGACGGGCTTGCGCGCTCGTCCGGCGCGCTTCAGCAATGAAAAATTCTGCATGTTGCGCGCGCCAATCTGAATCATGTCGGCGTATTGGTCCACCAAATCCAGCGATTCGTAATCCACCGCTTCGGTGACGATCAGCAATCCAAACTGGTCGCGGACTTCCGCCATGATCTTCAAGCCTTCTTCGCCCAGACCCTGAAAAGAATATGGAGAGGTGCGAGGCTTGTAAGCGCCGCCGCGAAAGAACTGCGCTCCGGCTTGCGCTACACGCTCGGCAATCTTGAAAGCCTGGTCTCTGGTCTCGATGCCGCAGGGGCCGGCGATGATAGCGAGGTCTTTGCCACCGACGGTAACAGGTTGAGTATGCGCATTCGCGGCCGCAAATTTAATGACCGTATTGTCGGGCTTGGTGTCGCGGCTGACCAGCTTATATGGTTTTGAGACGCGGATGACTTCCTGCACTCCGGGCATTTCTTCGAGCGAGCCGGATTCCACTTCGCCCTTGTTGCCGGTGATGCCAATGGCCGTTCTTTGCGCCCCGGGCATCGAGTGCGGGCGATAGCCGAGCGCTTCGATTTTCTGACAAACGGCGCGAACCTGATCTTCCGTGGCCTGCGCCTGCATGACGACTAACATAGTGATTACCTCGAAGTTAGAAGTCTAAATGGCGCGCGGAAACAGGGCAACGGGAGGGCGGCGAAAATGAGGCTCGAGTGGCGGCGGCGCTGGAAAACTTTCAAACTGGCGAACTATCGAAGGCGTCGAACACTTCCGAGTCCTTCTCTTCTTCAAAGCCCGGGTGGCTTTGCAGCAAGCGCGCGCAGCGGTTCCAGCGAAGCACCGCGTCGTCGTTTTCTAGAGGATGAATCTTTTCTGCCTCGGCAAAGCAGCGCATCGCCTCCACAAAAAGCGGAGCAAGCGTGTGCGGCGAGCGGCCGAGCCGCATCTGCGCCTTCGCCCGGCGCTCATGCAACAAGCCCGTGTAATACAAGCGTTCATAGGGGCTGATGAGTTTCTGGAAAAGCTGCTGCGCTTCGCCGTGGCGATCCGACGACTCCCCGAAAAATTGATCGGTGATCGCCAGACCCAGCAAACGCAACGCCAATTGATGGTCGGGTTCCACCGCCAGGACGTCGCGGCAGATCGATTCCGCTTCTTCCGGTTCGTTGAGTGAGCGGTAGAGTTCGGCTTTTGAGATCGCCTCCGGAATGCCGGCTCTCGAAATCGTCTTTAGCTTGAACTCCATAGCTTGAAACCTCCGCTACGTCTAGGCCGATTCTTTCGTACCTCGAATCTTTCGCACCAGCATCATCACGGGATCGTAAAATTCGTCGACGACCCGCTCCTTCAACGGAATAATCGCATTGTCGGTGATGTGGATTTCTTCGGGGCATACTTCGGTGCAGCATTTCGTGATGTTGCAAAGGCCGATGCCGAGTTCGTCCTTAAGCAGCCGCGTGCGCGATTTCGAATCGAGCGGATGCATTTCAAGCGCCGCCACTCGCACGAAAAAGCGCGGCCCGCCAAACGCCTCCAATTGCTCATGCTCACGCACCACGTGGCACACGTCCTGGCACAAGAAGCACTCGATGCACTTGCGAAACTCCTGCACCCGATCGATATCGTCCTGATACATTTTCCAATCGGTGCCCGGGCGAGGCGCGAACGGCGGAATCTTTTTGTTCACACGATAGTTCCAGGAAACATCGGTGACCAGATCCTTGATCACCGGAAACGATTTCATCGGCTGGACAGTAATAGGTTTGTCGAGCGGTAGAGCATCCATACGCGTCTTACAGGTCAGCCGCGGTTTGCCATTAACTTCCGCCGAACAGGAGCCGCATTTCCCCGCTTTGCAATTCCAGCGCACCGCCAAATCGGGTGCCTGGTGCGCCTGGATGTGATGCAGCGCGTCCAGCACGACCATCCCCGGCGCGATGGGGACTTTATACATGACCGGTTGCCCACCTTCGCGATTTCCGCGGAATACCTCAAAGACTGCTTCTGCCATCGCGCCTCCGCTGTTGTGCTCACCCTGAAGAAGGATACTGGTGTGCCTCAGGGGCTAAAGCCCACGTATTTGTTAGCTTTGGTGGCACGGCTGAAGCCGTGCCCTTCTCTTTTCGCTAAGAACTCTATTTTTCGTCCGCCACCAGTTGCTTCAGCTCGTCGGGCATTTCCGCAACCGGAGACTGCCGCAGCGTCATGGCGCTTCCCTCGCGGGCGATGACGTTGTTCTTCGTTCCCCAGGTTGCGTCCAGATTCGGGTGATCGATGCGGCTATGCGCTCCGCGGCTTTCCTCGCGGGCAATCGCGCTGCGCGTCACCGCTTCAGAAACGGTCAGCATCGATTTCAGATCCTGAGCCAGATGCCATCCCGGATTAAACATGCGCGAACCTTCGACCGTCACCCGCTCGGCACGAGCTTTCAGTTTTTCCAGTTCCTGCATGGCGCTCGTTAGGTCTTCCTTGGTGCGGAAGATGCCCACAAGATTCTGCATCGTCGTCTGCAAGTCGCTGTGAATCGTATAAGGATTCTCTCCACCCTTGTTCTCAAACGGAGCCAGCATCTCGCGCGCGGCCTCTTGAATCTGTCCGGAATCAATCGACGCAACCTGCGCCGTCTTGGCATACTCGGCAGCGGCAGTGCCCGCGCGACGCCCAAATACCAGCAGGTCCGAAAGTGAATTGCCGCCCAGGCGGTTCGCCCCGTGCAGCCCCGCTGCCGCTTCGCCCGCGGCAAACAGTCCCGGCACGGACGATTGCGCAGTCTCCGCTTCCACCCGAATCCCGCCCATCATGTAATGGCAGGTCGGCCCCACTTCCATCGGCCCCGCCGTGATATCGACGTCGGCGAGTTCCTTGAATTGGTGATACATGCTGGGCAGCTTTTTCTTCACATAGTCAGCAGGCTTGTGCGAGATGTCGAGGAAAGCTCCGCCGTGCTCTGACCCGCGCCCCTCGCGCACTTCGGTATAAATCGACCGCGCCACCACATCGCGCGTCGATAGTTCCATTCTCTTCGGATCGTATTTCTCCATGAAGCGCTCGCCCAACTTATTGCGAAGAATTCCCCCTTCGCCGCGCACCGCCTCCGTCACGAGAATGCCCTGCACTCCCGGAGGCCACACCATTCCGGTGGGATGGAACTGCACGAATTCCATGTCGAGCAATTCCGCGCCCGCTCCGTAGGCCAGTGCCATTCCGTCGCCGGTATACTCCCAGGAATTCGAAGTGATCTTCCATGCCTTCCCGATTCCGCCCGTAGCCATGACAATCGACTTGGCGCGAAACACCACGAATCGCCCCTGCTCACGCCAATAGCCAAAAGCTCCGGCAACGCGATTTCCATCCATCAACAACTGGCTGATAGTGCACTCCATGAAAACGTCGACGCCCATCTGGACGCCGCGATCCTGCAAGGTGCGAATCATCTCGAGCCCAGTGCGATCGCCGACATGGCACAGTCGGCGGAAAGTATGGCCGCCGAAAGCGCGCTGTAAGATTTTTCCGTCTTGGGTGCGATCGAAAAGCGCTCCCCACTGTTCGAGTTCACGAACGCGTTCGGGAGCCTCCTGCGCATGCAACTGCGCCATGCGCCAGTTATTCAGCAGTTTGCCGCCGCGCATCGTGTCGCGAAAATGTGTGCGCCAGTCGTCTTTGGAATCGACGTTGGCCATCGCCGCCGCGATTCCGCCCTCCGCCATCACGGTGTGCGCTTTGCCGAGGAGCGATTTGCACACCACTCCCACCTTTGCGCCCTGGGCCAAGGCTCCAAGGGCAGCCCGCAGCCCGGCGCCGCCGGCTCCGATGATCAATACATCGAGATCGTGAGTTTCGAATTCTGTCGTCAAAATAATCTCAAATCTGTAATCGCGCCGCTCGCCACCATGCGGACATAAAAGTCAGTGAGACCAACCGTGATCAGGCTGATCCAGGCGAACAACATGTGACGTCCGTTCAGAACGCTCAACCACGTCCACGCCGAATGGCGCGGCCCTCCAAACGACACACATGAAAAGCAGTCAAGCTTTCCTCCCACCAGGTGGCGAAGCGAGTGGCAAGACAGCGCGTACACCGTCAGCAAAATTACATTGAAAAGCAAAATAAGAGACCCGACGCCCGCACCGAATCGTCCGCTAAAGAAGAAGCCACGAACCGCGTCACGCCACAGAAAGAAGAGGAAGATGAATCCCGCATACAAAAAGTAGCGATGCAGGTTTTGCAGAATAAACGGAAACTTGGTTTCGCCCCCGTATCGCCGTTTCCCCGGCTCGCCCACCGCGCACGCAGGAGGATCGAGAAAGAACGCCCGATAGTATGCCTTCCGGTAGTAGTAGCAAGTAACCCTGAAGCCCAGCGGAAAAACTAGAATCAACAAAGCGGGAGAGAACGGCCACCAGCGGTGATGCGGATCGATCAGCGGAGAGTAGAACGGAGAAAGATACGGCCCCCATTCGTAGTATGTGCCCTCAAACGCGCGCAGCGTTGCGTAGAGTCCAAACGCGCCAAGCAGCGCGATGACGGGCAACAGCTCAAGCCACCACGCATCCCGCCGCATGGTTTCGCCAAGACGCCGCGGCGCTCCTGCGCTTGAACTCGTTGACGCCGACATGGATGCTGGAGTTGACATAGGGCTCCCAACCCGGACTGCATAGAGTAAACGAAAAACCACCTTCGCAGGTTAAAATATTCACGAGAAGAAACGTAGCGCTGGCGTCCCGCCGGCTGTCCTGAGGGCGTCACGCCCTCAGCGCTGCGTGCAACGAAGTTTTCAACCAGAGGCTGCGCGGCGGCCATCGGCAGGTTGCCCTTCCCACCGCGATTGATCACCCGAACACCCCGTCCGTTGTAAAATCAAGAATTACTTTTAAGCGCCTATCCTCAATCTATGCACGAGCAAGACAAACCTGCCCGCGAAGAGCGCTACGACGCGCAGCGCATCGAACAGAAATGGGCTGAACGCTGGCAAAGCGATCCCTTGCTCTATGCCGCCGAAGCCCACCCGACCAAGCCCAAGTTTTACGTCCTGGAAATGCTTCCCTACCCCTCCGGCGCGCTCCACATGGGCCACGTGCGCAACTACGCCATCGGCGATGCCCTCGCGCGCTACTGGTGGATGAACGGCTACAACGTGCTTCATCCCATGGGCTGGGATTCGTTCGGCTTGCCGGCGGAGAATGCGGCGATCAAGAACAACACTCCACCGAAAGAATGGACGCTTTCCAACATCGCGGCGATGAAGGTGCAGATGAAGCGCCTCGGGTTCGCCTACGACTGGTCGCGCGAAGTCACGACTTGCCTGCCAGATTATTACCGCTGGAATCAGTGGTTCTTCCTGAAGCTCTACGAAGCCGGACTCGCCTATCGCAAGAAGAGTCGCGTGAACTGGTGTCCGCAGTGCGCCACGGTTCTGGCCAATGAACAAGTTGTCGGTGGCATGTGCTGGCGCCACGAAGACCAACTTGTCGAGCAACGAGAATTAGAGCAATGGTTCTTGCGCATCACAAAATACGCCGACGAATTGCTCTCCGACCTTGAAAAACTTCCAGGCTGGCCGGAAAAAGTTCGCGTCATGCAGCAGAACTGGATCGGCCGCAGCGAAGGCACGCTAGTCGATTTCGATCTCGGCGGAACGGTCGGTCCGGCGGGATCGACGATCACTGTGTTCACAACCCGCGTCGATACGATTTATGGCGCGACCTCGGTGCAGTTGGCGCCGCAGCATCCCATCGTCTGCGATTTAATCGAGCGCAACGCCGAACTACACACCCAAGTGGAGGAGTTAGTCGCCGAGCAACGCCGCGCGAAAGAGGCGGGCGATATTGGAGCCATTGAAAAACATGGCGTGTTCACCGGGCGCTACGCGAAGAATCCTTATAACGGCGAAGCTATCCCGGTGTGGGTCGCAAACTATATTTTGATGGACTACGGCACGGGCGCGATCATGAGCGTTCCCGCGCACGACGAACGCGATTTCGAATTCGCCGGGAAATACAAACTCGAAATTCGCCTCGTGATTTTGCCCGCCAGCACCGACCCGGAAGAAACCACGGCCGAGCCGGCGCTGCCGTTTACCACCATGGATGGGGTCCTCGTGAACTCAGGCGAGTTCAACGGCATGGGATGCGCCGATGCGATTAAGGCGATGTCGGCGCGCGCCCAGGAAAAAGGTTTTGGCAAAGCGACCGTCACATTTCGCCTGAAAGACTGGGGCATCTCGCGCCAGCGCTATTGGGGCACGCCGATTCCGATGGTCTATTGCGACAAGGACGGCCTGGTCCCGCTGACCGAAAAAGATTTGCCGGTAATTTTGCCGGATAACGTCCCAATCACGCTGGCGGGTGGATCGCCGTTGGCCAGCCTTCCGGAGTTTCTGAACACAACCTGCCCAAAGTGCGGCGGCCCGGCCCGCCGCGAGACCGACACCATGGATACGTTTGTCGATTCGTCATGGTATTTCTATCGCTACGCTGACGCACAGAATGACAAAGCCCCGTTTGACCCAGCGAAGGTTGCCTACTGGTTTCCCATCGATCAATACATCGGCGGCGTCGAGCACGCCATCCTTCACCTTATCTATTCGCGCTTCTGGACGAAATTTATGCGCGACATGGGCCTCATTAAAAACGACGAGCCAGTCGAGCGCTTGTTTACCCAGGGGATGGTCATCAAAGACGGTGCCAAGATGTCAAAGAGCATCGGCAACGTGGTTTCGCCGGACGAAATGGTGGCGCGTTACGGCGCGGACGCGACCCGAATGTACAGCCTGTTCGCGGCACCTCCCGAGCGCGATTTGGATTGGCAGGAATCGGGGATCGAAGGCATCCAGCGATTTTTGGGTCGTGTATATCGCCTAGTCGATCAGAATGCAAAGCCGCAGGATCCGGCTCGGAACGCTCCTTTGCCCGCACAATTAAATGTGCAGGCTCGCCGCGTTCAACGCAAGCTTCACCAGACGATCAAGCGCGTAACCGACGATTTTCAGGGACGCTGGCATTTCAATACGTGCATCTCGGCGATCATGGAACTGCTCAATGATGTCGGTCGATGGCTATTAGGAAGCCCCTCAATTCAACACCCCGTGACAGGAGAGTTAGTCGGAGGGTACGAAATTCCCTTACCTCTGCTGGCGGAGGTTCAACGATCAATCGCCCTGCTGCTCGCTCCGATGGCGCCGTATCTCGCCCACGAGTTGTGGGAGATGACCGGCGAGACGACCAATCTGCTCAAAGCTTCATGGCCTAAATACGACCCGGCTCTGGCGGCCGAAGATGAAATCGAGGTTCCGGTTCAAGTAAATGGCAAGCTGCGCGGTTTGGTCGTAGTGCCTGCTGGCGCAACCGACGAGCAAGTCGAGCAGGCAGCGCTCGCGGATAGCAAAGTGCAGTCCGCGATTGCAGGCAAGAAGATTGTGAAGAAGATCGTAGTGTCGGGCAAACTGGTCAATATCGTGGTCAAGTAGCGTCGAGCCACGAGCTTCGAGCTTTGAGTCTGGAGCAAGCTCTTCGAGCAAAAAGCTTGGGTTGCTCGAAGCTCATAGCTCGAAGCTTGTCTATTTGCAACTACATCCTCAATCTGAGACACTCATCCGTGGAAACCCAATCCGCCGCTCTTCAATCCATCGTCCCTCAATCGATCGTAGTCCTCGACTTTGGCGCGCAATATTCGCAGCTAATCGCGCGCCGCATCCGCGAACAGAAGATTTTTTCCGTCGTCCTCCCGTTTAACGCGAGCCTCGAAGAAATCCGCAGCTACTCGCCAGTGGGAATCATTCTGTCGGGTGGCCCATCGTCGGTCTACGACAAAGACGCGCCACTCGCCGACAAAAGCGTATTCACTCTCGGCGTTCCCGTCCTCGGCATCTGCTACGGATTGCAATTCATGGTCTACGCATTGGGCGGCAAAGTGCGCTCGGCCGCCAAACGCGAATACGGACACGCCCAAGTCGAAATCCAGCACTCCGACTCGCAGCTTTTTCAGGGACTGCCGCAGACGCTCGAAGTCTGGATGTCGCACGGCGACGAGGCCGAAGATCTGCCCGCCGGATTTCGGCTGACGGCGAAAACTCCCAGCGCAGTTGCCGCCATCGAAAATGCTGACCGCAAGATGTGGGCCGTGCAGTTTCATCCTGAAGTGCATCACACACCACTAGGCTCGGACATTCTGCGCAATTTCGCCATCAACATCTGCGGCGCGACACCTTCGTGGACGCCGCAACATTTCATCGACGCGACGGTAGCGCAGGTAAGGCAACAAGTCGGCAAAGGCCGCGCCATCTGCGCGCTTTCAGGCGGGGTCGATTCTTCCGTGGCGGCCGTGCTGGTCGACCGCGCCATGCGCGACGCGTCGGGCCAGTCGCGGCTCACTTGCGTGTTCGTGAACAACGGCGTCCTACGCAAAAACGAATTCGGAAAAGTTCAGCAAAACATGCGCGACAATCTCGGACTGCATCTCGTCGCCGTCGACGCCACCGATCGCTTCATGAAAAAACTCGCGGGAGTGACCGATCCCGAGACCAAAAGAAAAATCATCGGCAACGAGTTCATCGAAGTCTTCGACGACGAAGCCAAGCGCATTCTAAAAGAAGACGGCGAAGTCGAATGGCTGGTCCAGGGAACGCTCTATCCCGACGTAATCGAATCGCGTTCCGTGCGTGGGCCGTCGCAGATCATCAAGTCGCATCACAACGTCGGCGGACTGCCCGAAAAAATGAAGCTCAAGCTCATCGAGCCGCTAAAAGACTTATTCAAAGATGAAGTCCGCCGCATCGGTCGCGACCTCGGCATGCCCGAAGACATCTTGCAGCGGCAGCCATTTCCCGGACCCGGACTGGCCGTAAGGATTGTGGGCGAAGTCACCAAAGAACGCGCCGACTTACTGCGCGACTGCGACGAGATCGTGGTCGACGAGATCAAGAAGGCTGGTCTTTACCTGAAAATATGGCAGTCGTTCGCTGTGCTCTTGCCGGTGATGTCGGTCGGCGTGATGGGCGATCAGCGGACTTACGGCTACACCTGCGCCGTCCGAGCCGTTCACTCCGAGGACGGCATGACGGCTGACTGGGTTCCGCTGCCCTATGAAGTGCTGAAGACAATTTCGAATCGGATTGTGAATGAAGTGCGCGGCGTGAATCGCGTGGTTTACGACATTACTTCCAAGCCGCCTGGGACTATTGAGTGGGAGTAGGGTAAGGGCGGATACTCATCCTGCGGCGGTCCATGTGAACGAAAAAGAGCGCTTCGATGCATGCGTTAAGGTCGCCGAGTTCTGGATAGGCCGACACGACGCCAGGAGAGACTACGAGTGGAAAGTCTCGTTGGGATTCTGGGGAGTACTCGTCGCGGCAATTCACTACAGCAACGAGACATCGAAACTTTTCCCTTCTTCCACATGTTTGACAATTCTGAGCCTGGTCCTCGTGTTTTTGTTTTTCTTACTGATTTGGCTTTTTCCTCTCTGGAAGAGGAACCATATGGACAGAGGCCAAGGGTTTCACTACATTGACCAAGGTCAGCAAATTCTTACCGACTCGAAGCACCTCATTGCGCCTGCAGACCGTGCAAAAATCAAGAGTAGCGGTACTTTCAGAAAGTTCATCTTCGAATGGTCTATGGTCTTTCACGCGGGCACGATCCTTGCGCTCCTAGTTGTTCTGTGGCGCACCATCGCGAAGGACTGACCCCTGAGTTGCAAGATTACTAAGCGTGTACCACCTGCAACCCAAGTAACTTCTCGAACGGTTCGAAATCGCGGTCCCGGTGCAGGAGTTGATAGCTGGACAGTATGCAGAATGTCGCGATCCAGCAGTCGATTGTCTTGCGGACGGTATAGCCACGTTCGCGCAGAGTGCGATAGTTTTCAGCAGCCGCAACGGCGGTCGCAATGCCACCCGTGGGAAATACGTGGAACGTCAGAAGTTGATCCCGTATCCTTTGGAACTCACGCGGCTGGCGAATGCCCTGCACAACCTCGCAGAGAATCATGTCCGTCAATCCTATTCGCTGGGACGCCATCTCCCGGTCAAGCCAAGATGTCTCAGCGTTGACCGCCCCAGCCATGTAGTCGATCCAAACTGTCGTGTCCACGATCACCATCGTCATTACCCGGTATTGCGGCCGAGGCGAGACTCATTGAGGTTTCCCTCCCATTTAACCTTGCCTCGAAACTGCCTCATGCCAACCTGCGAGCGCGTCTGGATCAGCAAGCGCAGCGCGTCTTCCACTGTAGCCTTCTTCGTGCTGGTTCCATTCTTTTGCATTGCCTGACGCATTAAACCGTCGTCGATGTCGATGTTGGTCCGCATGGCTGGTCGTCCCTCCTATGTGTAGAATTATAGCATTTGTGTGTATAGGCGGAAAGAGTGAGTCGATGGCCCGCTTAATGCAGGCATTTCCCGACGGCTATCTATTGCCGCTCCCGTCCCTCGCGCACCATCGCGACCAGATCCGCTGTAGTTATCTCTAATTTGACGCCCTTCACATCCAGCGGCGATGCCTTGGATTCTCGCGCAGGCAAAATTCGTGATTGCGTCTGGATGAGCAAGCGGAGGGCGGCCTCGACCACAGATTTCTTTGTGCGAATGCCGGTGAGGCGCATGGCTTGGCGCATCAGGGCGTCGTCGATGTCAATTGTAGTCCGCATGATAAAGAGCGATTGCGGGAGTCTCTCAATACATCGGCAAGGGGAGCATCTCGGATGATGTCATCCCGAGCGAAGCGAGGGAACCCTACCCTCTCACAGAGTTTTGCCGGGAATAGGGGTCCCTCACTTCGTTCGGGATGACACGATTTGGAAGAGTACGAGTTGGCTTTGTTCCGATTGATGATTCCCCTCCCGACCAACTACCATATCCCCATGCCAGTAGACACCGGAACACAGCCGCCCGCGTACACCGCCATTCGCGCTCCCCGCGGCAACACGCTCTCCTGCAAAGGATGGCAGCAGGAAGCTGCTATGCGCATGCTCATGAACAACCTCGACGAGGAAGTTGCCGAGCGGCCACAGGATCTAGTCGTCTATGGCGGCACGGGCAAGGCGGCGCGCAATTGGGATTGCTATCACGCCATCATTAACTCGCTGAAGAATCTTGAGAACGACGAGACGTTGCTGGTGCAGTCGGGCAAGCCGGTGGGCGTGTTCAAGACGCACGAATACGCGCCGCGCGTGCTCATCGCTAACTCGAATCTGGTTGGCCATTTTTCGAACTGGGAACAATTCAACGAACTCGAACGCGCTGGCCTGATGATGTATGGCCAGATGACGGCGGGGTCGTGGATTTACATCGGCTCGCAGGGAATTGTGCAGGGCACCTACGAAACTTTCAACGCCGCCGCCGACAAACATTTCGGCGGCGACCTGAGTGGCAAACTAATCGTCTCCGGCGGAATGGGCGGAATGGGCGGCGCGCAGCCACTCGCGGCCACCATGACCGGCGCGGCGTTTTTGGGGATTGACGTCGATCCCGAGCGCATCAAGAAGCGCCTCAAAACCGGCTACTGCGATTTTCTTGTGACGACGCTCGACGAAGCGCTGCGCATTCTAAAGAACGCCATTCGCAAAAAAGAGAATATTTCGGTCGGCCTGGTCGGCAATTGCGCCGACATCATCCCGGAACTCGCCGAACGCGGCGTCGTCCCGGACATCCTCACCGATCAAACTTCAGCGCATGATCCGCTGAACGGATATGTGCCGAACGGCATGACGTTTGAAGCGGCCTTGGAGTTACGCAAGAAAGATCCGCAGACCTATCAGGAGCGCTCGCTCGACGCCATGGCAAAGCACGTCGAAGGCATGCTGCGGTTGCAGAAAATGGGCTCGGTCACCTTCGACTACGGCAACAACATCCGCACGTTTGCGTTCCAGCGCGGCGTGAAGAATGCTTATGACTTTCCGGGATTTGTTCCGGCGTATATTCGTCCTCTGTTTTGCGAGGGGCGCGGACCATTTCGTTGGGCAGCGCTTTCCGGCGAGGCTTCGGACATCGCTGTGACTGACGATCTGGTGCTTGAACTCTTCCCGGAGAATCGCAGCCTGCGCCGCTGGATTGAACTGGCTCGCAAGCGGATCAAGTTTCAAGGATTGCCGGCTCGCATCTGCTGGCTGGGCTACGGCGAGCGCGCAAAGGCTGGCCTGCTCTTCAACGACCTGGTCGCATCGGGCCGCGTGAAGGCGCCCATCGTGATCGGCCGCGACCACCTCGACTGCGGCTCGGTCGCGTCGCCGAACCGCGAGACCGAGGCGATGAAGGACGGCTCCGACGCGGTCGCCGACTGGCCCATCCTGAACGCGCTCGTCAACGCGGTGAACGGCGCGTCGTGGGTCTCGTTCCACCACGGCGGCGGCGTGGGCATCGGCTACTCGCTGCACGCGGGACAGGTGATCGTGGCCGACGGCACGCCCGCCGCCGCCAAGCGCCTCGACCGCGTGCTGACGAGCGACCCGGCGATGGGCGTCTTGCGCCACGCCGACGCGGGCTACGAGGAGGCGATCGCCGTGGCCCGCGAGCGCGGCGTGTCGATCCCGGGGATCACGCGGTAGCGGCGCGCGATCCCGCCGGGCGCCCGGACGAGAGCGGCGCGCGATCCCACCGGGCGCCCGGACGAGAGCGGCGCGTCGCTAGAACTCGAGGACGAAGAACGCCGCCGTCGCAGCGGCGAGCACCGCGCCCGCTCCGAAGAGCAGATTCGCCTTGCTGGCGTTGCTCGCCACGGTGGGCGAAAGCTCGTCGATCTGCGCCCTGGTGTGCGGCTGGGACATCAGATCCGAGGCGGTGCTCTTGCTCTTCAAGCCGAACATCGCGCCAGCGCCCAGGGCCGCGGCCGACGCGCCCGCGGCGACCCAGGTGAAGACGCGCGTGCGGTGCGGG
>JAYUJG010000347.1:0-13233 GCA_043765355.1 Acidobacteriaceae bacterium
GATGGTTACGCACTCGATGCATCAGGCGGCAAGCCTGGGCGACCGCCTCATCATGATGCATTGCGGCCGGATCATCCACGATTTTCAAGGCGCCGAAAAACGACGCCTGCGGCCCGACGACCTGCTGGCGCGCTTCGAAGAGGTGCGCCGTGCCGAACAACTCGATGAAAGCGCCGCCCAGATGCTCGCCGAAAAGTATATTTGAGTAATATCCAGAGTCGACGGCAAGATCGATGTACGTCACTCAACTCTGTACGGAAATCCCCTGCTCAACCGACAGCTTGGCGGCCGGTTGCCAATCCGGATGCTGCACTCTTACCGATAAGTTGCGACTGTCGGCCACATGTAAGCCAGAAACGACGTTATGAGAAGTTGGAAATCAGTTCAATGTTTGGAAAGTCAAGTGGGATTCGCAAATCATTCAGTTTGTGATCGCCCGCCATTCGCCCCAGTGAATTGGCAAAGCAGTCTGCGATCGGAAAAACTCCTCCCCGAATGCGCGTGGCGAACATCATGAATTGTCGCGATTTTCCTGTAATATTGCTGGCTACTTTCAACCAACTTCGAGGAGTTGACACCCCTTCCTTCGCCAAGAGTCCCGCTACACTTCTAACTTCCCAGAATGCGACTTCTGGGGAACTGCGCGTCTCGCCGGCGGGGATCTCATCAACCGCCAGTTAAAGTACTTTTCCTCGTGCTCACTTGTGCTAACGCCTGGTTTCATCAACCATACACTCCTACGACGCAGTTGCAGGAGACAAGATGCAAACAGCTGGAGTGATACGGCGACGACTCGCTGTTTACTCCAGAGTGATCGGAAAGACGATTTTCTTGTGAAAGAAGGAGTTTTCGTTGCCGACCAAGAACCGGGTGACGAACGTCGGACCATCGAGCAACACGACCGAGAAGCTGCGAAATCTCCTACGGAGCGACTGGCGTACATGATCCTGAGGAAACAGGCATGAGGCAGGGCGAGTTGTTCGGCCTGCCTGTGGCTTGTATTGATCTTGACGGCCGCCGCTTCACGCTATACGCATCTGGTTTCGGAAGATGAGAAGAAGTTCATAACGGCGCTGGAACCTTTGCTGTATCAGCCTACTGCGGCAATCGCTGCCGCAGGAAACGCTTAACACCGATGGTGCCTTTTGGTGCCAAACTTGATTGGAGTGGTTTGGATGTGTTTGAAAGGGTCGGTTGCGGGGGTGGATTTGAACCACCGACCTTTGGGTTATGAGCCGAATCAAACAATGCTCCGTCATTGCCTCTCAATCATTTAGCTCTACCCTGTTACACGGTTTTCGATCCTGTTCCGCGGTATTCTGTTCCATGTTTGTTCCACGACCCGTTCCAAGATTCCACAACATTCGCTTTTGACGATTACCATGAGGGTCATCGGAAGGCAGGCGCAGCGCAAGGGTGGAAGTTCTTAGCAATGGTTACCCAGCGGATCTTCGAAAGTTCGTCTACCGGCACGCTATTCGCATACTTAACAACCGGGGTCAACCGGGGATCCGCCGGTACAACGGGGAGGAACCCATGAAAACTCGCGGTCCTGAGGCGAAGCAACAGAATAGCAATTCACGTTCTAAACGCGCGATCATCGATGCCGTCATTCAGATCGAGAAACGGGTCTGGAAAGTGGCGCAGGATAGGGACGCGAAAGCATTCCAAGAGCTCGTCCCCGAGGACGCCATCATGATCTTTCAATCTGGAATAATTTCCCAGCCAGAATATCTAGCAACGATGAAGGAACGGACAATTTCCCGTTACGAACTGCGCCGTATTCGCGGATTCATGCCCAATGCCACGACCGTGATCCTTTACTATGAGGCAATCCGGCTCGGCGAAGAGGGTGGCAGAAGCTTTCCCACCGGCACCGTGATCGAGAGCACCACCTGGATCAGGCGCGGCAGACGCTGGGTTGCCATATTGAATCAGGAAACACCCATCGACGCCGCGAGAAGCTAGACCTTTGACTATCGGAGTCGTCAATCCGATACCGCGCTAGTTCGCACTCATGGGCGTCAGCGGCTTGAGAGCCTCGTCGAGATAGTCCGGCGTACCTTCCACGCGCTCAAGATGAGGAAACCGACTGCCGCCGTCGTACTGAATTTTGTGTGACTGCAGCGTGCCTGCGTTGTCCGTCTGAACTTCAAGCGCTGTGGGGTTTGCTTTCGAATCCCGGACAGCGCGCTTCAATTCATCGACCGAGAACTTGCGGCCGTTCACGCCGGTAATTTTCATGTATGGGCTCAGCCCAGCCTCGAATGCTGACATTCCCGGAATAGCGTCGACGATTGAGCCATCCCGCTTCACCTGTAAGCCAATCGAAGAGGTAAAATCCCCGCTTTCTGACACTTCTTCGCTGGCCGAAAGAATTTCGTTTGCATCGTCGTTATAGACGAGTCTCCAGCCCCCGTCCGCAATCCCACCCATAGGAGCGCTGGCTTCTGTGGAATCCAGCCGAGTGCGGAAGAACGAAGTCCAGTCGTTAAGAGCGATCCCATTCAATGTCGAGACAAGATCATCAAAGGTATAGGTCTTGATGATTGGCTTACCGTCCGGTCCGCCATAGAATGCGCGGCAGAAATCGTCCATCGATTTGCGGTCGCCAGTCAGTTTGCGAATCGTTGTATCCACATCCAGCCAGACGAGAATGGCTTCTGGATAGAAGTCGACTCCGCGGCGATAGGATGACCACTCCGGAACGCTGAAGTACAAGACTTGCGCGGCGTTGGCGGTGTTCTGCAAGGAGCGCCAGCGGCGACCGGCACGGTGCTCCAACGTAGAAGTCGTGAGCGCGATGCGGTCGCGCGACTGGGTGGGCGTCAGAAGGCCGCTGCGCGCCGTGAGTACCGTGCCCAAATACTCTGTCAGCCCCTCGTAGACCCACAACAGATCGCCCCTCATCGGCTGCTGGAAATCCGGCGTCGCCAAACCTTCCGGCCGGCGGTATTGTCCGTTCCAGGAATGCGTAAACTCGTGCGGGAAAAGTCCCGACTCGAGAAGGCGGGCATTCGGATCCACCAGCGTGTGCTGTTTCACGCGATCATCGCTGCTCTCGTGGTGTTCTTGTCCGAGCTCCATCACGTTGTCACTCAGGGTGAGCAGGAAGTGGTAATCGCGAAAGTGATGCGACCGATAGAGAGCACCGGCTTCTGCGACCAGGCGCTTGTAGTGTTCAATCAAGTCCGGCGGGACATCGAGCGCCCACGCATCGTCGGACGCCACGTCCAGTTCTTGGGGAGGACTGCCACCGGGATTCAGCGGGAAAACGCGCATGAATTCTCCCGACTGGACGGGCGAATCCACGAGAAGGTCGAACGGGACGGGCGCGAACGAGATCGTATTTCCGGTCTGACTGCTCACCGGCAGAGACGTGCTGAACTTCCACCCGTTCGGCAGAGTCAACGTCGGTTCGAAGATCAAATCCGCAGCGGGCCAGCCTTTTGGATAGAGCGCCACCTGGTTCCACATCAGGATGAACAGCTTTGCCGCGCCCGAAGCGCTGAAATCAATCGACGGACTGGGAGCCGAGATCAAAAAATCCAATGAGGCGTCGATGGAATTCGTTCCGGCCGGAACGTCAAGATTGAAGGCATACATATCCACCAGGTCTTGGTGCCACGGAATTTCCCGCGAGCCAGAGACAAACTTCAGTCCGGCTAGATTCCAGATCGGGCCGTCCGGCGAATGATCCGCGGGCATCCACTTTGGGTAATAGAGGGTGAGAGGTCCAGCATGGACGGGGTAGATCAGCTTGGCGTGCAGAATTCTCCGCGACACTTGTGTAGCGTCAACTGATATCTTGATCGGCCCCGGAGGCGCGGCGCTGGCGCTCGCCAAACAAGAGAGCAACACTACCAGAATGATCGTTTGAGACAATACGGACGTAGACTTCCTGCTGTGGCCCATCTTGAGCCCTCCTGTAGCGGCACACTGCTGATCACCAAGACTACGGCGAAATTAGCCCTTGTCGAAAAAGCAGCTCCGTAATTGGAGATTCGGAGCTGCACTAGTAGCCCTGGCATTCTCGCGGCGTCGCGCCGCACTTAGCCATTTACCACGTTATCTTGCCCATGAACTGAATATTGCGCGGGCCACCGACGCCAAAGTGAGAATCGAAGCTGCCGTCATCGGCAGTCGCGGTGATTTGCGTACCAAAAGTCGGCGACGGCTCGGCGAAGTTTGGATGATTGAATGCGTTGAAGAAGCTGGTCCGAAATTCAAATCCGAACCTTTCTCCAAACTTGAACGTTCTTTGCAGGGAGATGTCCCAGGCATTCAGCCCCGGAGCAACAAGAGGATTGCGCGGGCAAGTACCCCAAGTCCCTGGGAGAGGATCGGAGAAGGAACTGGCCGAGGCGTAAGGCTGCGAGAAATCCTTTAGCTGATAATGAATGGGCCCGATGCAATTGGGCCGCGTATGGAAATTACCCACGCCGCTCTCGTCGCCAAAGGTCAAGAGCGGTGTGGCCAAGCCATCGCGTAGCGTTGTGGTTCCGGAGATTTGCCAGTCCTTCGCCGCGTAAGCAGCCGCGCCAGAGGACTTCGGCGACGGGATCGCGTACACGTAGGTGATGATAAGCGAGCGGCGCTGGTCAAATTCCGAGTTGCCGTAACTGCCCCTCAAATTCGTCGAGTCTTGCGGTACGTAGCCGCTGGTACCGAAGAAATCCTCCACCTCTGACGCGGTGTCGCGGTTGTGAGACCACGTGAACGAGACCTGCGTCGTCAACCCGTGAAAGTTGTTTGATTTCAGCGAAGCCTGCAGCGAGTGGTAATGTGCAAACCCAGGTGTCGAAATCGTATTGATTTGCGATAACGTGGGAAACATTGCATTGTACGGGCGGGCCGCCTGCTCGCATGCCGGATCAGGACCTGGCTGCGCACATCCGGGTCCGTAGCCGGCTCCTAGAGGCGGTTGGTTGATGTCTAGGAGTTGGAGTTGGTGAATGCTGTGATTCCCAACGTAACCGATCTGAAACACGACTCTCTGGCTCAATTCCTGCTGAACGTTCAGATTCCATTCTTGCGTGTTCGGGGTCTTCAGATTTCGTTGAATGCTCACGATGTTGAATGGTGGTTGCGGAGCGCCGGTGCCAAAAATAGGAATACCGACGCCGAACGGAATCGGGGCGGACGGCACGATTGTATAACCCGCTGTTGGACCAATGGGGTTCTGCGCCAGGCCTTCTTCGAAGTTGGTCAGCGGGATCGTGTCGTAGTAGATACCAAAGCCGGCGCGGAAAACCGTCTGACGGCCCGAAAGAAGGCTGGATTTAGGAGCCCAAGCCAGCGATGCGCGCGGGCCGATGTTGCCCTTGGGAGCGTCGTAGAGGTGACCACCCGGCAACTGCGACGCCAGAACAAGACCCTGGTTCGGATCAAACGCAGAGAATCGCCCGCGTGACTCGTTTACCGTGGTGAAGAAGTCGTACCGGACCCCGGCAAGTAGCGTGAGCTGCGGCGTAATTTTGTACGTATCCATAGCGAAGCCGCTGATGATGTTTTGGTCGATATTGGCGCGGGGGCTGCCTACCCGGGAAATTTGCGTGCGGCCGGATCCGGACGTGGGGAGACCAGCGATCAAGTCGACAAGGGACGCGATTGCGGGGTCTGTCGTGAGGCTTTGCCCAAGTTGCGAGCCGGTGAATGAAAAGATGCCACGAGACCCAGCAAGGGTGTAGTTGGAATAATTGTGGAGGAAGTTAAAGCCAAATTTCCAGGCGTGCGCACCGCGGGTCCAATTGACTTCGTCAGCGATCTGGTAACTCGTCGCCACGCGTCCGCCTGCGCCATACTGTAGCCCTAAATTTGAGAACCCAGTCGTGTCGACCTCCGGGATACCATAACTTACTGGACCGACTCCTGTATTGAACCCGATCTTGGCTGGGTTCACACTCGCGTCCCGGCCCTTTTGGAATTGACTGAACCGGTTCCATCCGAGCCGCAGTGTGTTGATTAAATCTGGGCGGAAGATATGAACCTCGCTGATGGCGAAGTTGTCGGCTACCGTCGGTGTCACGCCAAACCAGGGATTCAATTGCGAACCACCGCCAGGGCCAGGTCCGCCTCCAGGAAACTCGTCCTCGCCGTTGCCATGGAGATACCTTGCCGAAAGCGAGTCGGAGTTTGAGATCTTGTGGTCAATTTTCAAGACACCGCTATTGGGGGATTGCTGCCCACGATTATCAACAACAAACTCCCCTGCCAAGCCCAGGTTTGAGTAGAGGTTCAGGATATTCAGCCCCAACTGATTCGGCGTAATCGCCTGCGACTGGACCAAAGTGGTGGCGTCCGAAATCTGCTGCGGAGTTGGCGCAAATCCGTGGAGCGTTGTGCCGAGCCGCAGCCGGCTGCCGTCATAGCCAGCGAAAAAGAAAGTGTGATTCCGCCAGATTGGCCCACCCACCGTTCCGCCGAAATCGTTCCACACGAAATGCGCTTTGCGGACGCCGCCGAGATTCTCGAAATAGTTGGCCGCATCGAGCGCAGCGTCGCGATGGAGTTCGTAGAGCGACCCGTGGAACTGGTTTGTTCCGCTACGAATCGTCACATTCATGACGCTGCCGGAATTCTGGCCGCTGTCAGCGCCCGCGTTGGCGCTAACCGTAACTTCCTGGATCGCGTCCAAGGGAAGCCGTGTCGCCGCCGTGGCAGAATTACCGCCTTCATTGATAGACGGAAGATACGTGGAGGGGTCGGTGTCGGATACGCCATCGATATTGAAGCCGTTCGACCGCGACCGCGAACCATTGATGGTGTACTGGGCGAAGGCGAAATTACTGTTCTGTGTAACACCGGGGAGGACAAGGGCCAACCGCGTGTAGTCGCTATTCCCGATGGGCAGAGCCTCAACCTGTACTTCGCTAAGCTGGCCGCCGGATTCGTTGGTCTCGGTCTGGACCAGCGCTGGTTCGGAACTGACCTCAATCTGGGAGCTCACCATTCCTACCGCCAACACGGGATTGACGTTATTGACCTGGCGTTGCGAGGTCACGATGTCGGTTATGACCGTGGTTTTGAAGCCTTCTTTGCTTACCGTCAATCGCAAGGAGCCGAGCGGCAGTTCTGGAAAATTGAAATCGCCGTTCGCGTCACAGTTGACGGTTCGCTCCTGACCAGTGGCAGGGTTCGTGAGCTTGATGGCAGCCCCGGCCACCGCTGCACCCTGCGTGTCTCGCACGGTGCCGGTAACGCGGCCTGGAAACAGCTGGGCCACGGCGAACAGGCCAAAAGCGAGGACAACAAACACCACTGCCGAAACAAATCGCGTAGCACATACACTCTTCACGGCACCCTCCGAGGCTGCATCAGTTTTGAGGCGCAGACTACTCTCTGAGCCATCGTATGTCAACCGTATTCTTGTGGTATGCCACTCGTATGCGGTGGTTGAAAAAGCTTTCGGTCACGAGTGGGAAAAACCGGGAATTCGCAGAGCTACGTCGGGAGAGGAGGGATATTCTGATTTAAGCGAAAAGCATTCTTGGGATCGTACGAAGTCTTGATCGCTCGGAGACGGTCCCATCTTCCCCGGTAAGCCTCGGGAATGCGGTCTTCTTCGTCTCCGCTCATGAAATTCACGTAGACTCCCGGAACCATCGCAGGCCGCAATTGGGCAAACAGTTCACGTGCCCACGCGATGTTGGCGGCGTCATCCGCCGACTCCGACCAGTTACTTAAAATATTGACAACAAAAGGCGCACTCCGATCCCCAAATGCCGTTTCCTCCGGCGCGACGCGTTGCGCGGCGCCGCCCAGGTAGGCCAACTCGATTTCGCTTGCCGTGGAAGGTATCGTGGCGAGGGCGTCAATCATGGTTTGAATTTCCCGGTTCTCCAGGGAGCGGAAATAGCCCGATTTCGTGTAGTAGCGGCGTCCATGCGGAAAATCGGAATCAGCCATCATTTGCAACCGAAGAAACGGCATCTCTTCGACGCTCACGGCTTCGTGATCGGCTGCAGCCAACACCTGTCTAACGTGACGATGTCCCTGCGCAAGGTCGCCGACCCAAAGCGCCGAAGCACTGGCAACGGGGAGTCCACGGATGCGGGAAGGGACGTTTTCTGAGTCAGCGGCAATCTTTAACGAAAAACCCCATCGTAAGTTGTCGGGAGCCTCGGGCATGGACTCTCGCCAACGCCGCAGAAGCGCGGCAATATCATCCCCGACGCATAGCCCCCGTCCCATAAGTACGGTATTGACGGGATGGAGTTTCACCTCAAACTCGGTCACTACACCGAAATTTCCGCCCCCACCCCGCAACGCCCAAAAAAGATCTGCGTTTTCTTTCGCGCTGGCCTTGAGTACCGAACCGTCCGCCACCACGAGCGTAAAACCCTCAACGTTATCGCACGAGAGTCCGTGCAGTCGGTTCAGCCATCCTGTACCTCCACCCAGAATCAGTCCCCCCGCGCCAGTATGCGAAACAACGCCGGCGGGAAAGGCAAGACCGACTTTCTGAGTTGCTAAGTCTACCGTGCCAAGCAGGCATCCACCGCTGAATCGTGCCGTTTGTGCATTCGGATCGACATGAACGTTGCGCATCGGCGAAAGATCGATCACTAATCCTCCGTCACACGTGCTGAAGCCTGCCAGGCTGTGCCCTCCGCAGCGAACCGCGGTCACCACGCCTGAAGCGGAAGCGACACGGACCGCCGCCTGAACGTCCTGCACGCTGCTGCAGCGAGCGAGCAAGCCCGGCGTGCGGTTGAACATTCCATTCCAGACTCGCGTCGCATCTCTGTACCCAGCGTCGGCAGACCGCAACAGAACGCCCTTGAACGGGCCTTTGAGGGCGTCGTAAACATCCTGAGTGGCGTCGTTCATGTTTTGATTCTCAAAACGGAAACCAATGCGAATACCGGATTCGCGTGCACACGGATTTGCGACGGCTAACCCGAGGTCGGCCGGATCGGCAAGGCATAGGCGACGCCCATTACTTTGTCCTTCGATTGCGTGATGTGGTCGCGCATGAGCCTGGAGGCACGATCGGGATCACGACCCTGAATCGCGGACAAAATATCCCGATGTTCGCGCCCCGGAACTTCCCCGTAGTAGTTGATATCGATGGCCGCAAACATGATGCGTTCCATCTGGCTGCGCGCTTCGCTGACGGCCTGGAGAAGCATCTGGTTTCGTGCCAAGCGGGCGATTCCCAGGTGGAACGCTGTATCGGACTGAATGAATCGCACGCAACTCTTCCGGTCATCCGGACTGCATGTAACCTCGGCCAGTTCTGTCAATTGCTCCAGCGCTTCGGCGGTAGCCCCCTTTACGGCAGCCAACTCGGCAGCAGAGCACTCGACCGCGTTGCGAAACTCATAAATATCGTTCAGGACCTGCAAGGTGATCTGGGCGACAAAATATCCGCGGTTGGGCACGATGCGCAGCAACCTGTCATTCTGAAGCCTTACCGCCGCTTCGCGCACAGGGGTGCGGCTGGCCTTGTAACGCTTGGCGAGGTCCTTTTCGCTGAGGGCTTCCCCTGGCTGAAAAATACCGTAGATGATGTCGTGCTTGAATGCGGCGTAAACTTTTTCACTGAGCGTGACTGGTGAAGTCGCCGGCCGGCTGGCTCGAGACAAGGATGAGAGGGTGCGCGGAAGAATGCGATAGCTCTTGCCGCGCGTGGCTGTCTTTGCCAAGATTCCTCCGTAAGGAACAGTTTTAGAGAACAGAATGATTGTTTCTGACTTTGGAAGCCTCTGTCAAACGTATACTTATTGTATGCAGTTGATATGCTCTTGACACATCGCCGGGGGAGGTATAAGTTTACGCTCCAGCACAGGAGGAGTGGGAAACACTATGAACAGACCTTCTGTGATTGCCGACGCCGTTGCGGCACCTTTTTCCTTCCCCATCGATGCCGTGCGCGCTTCTTTCCCTGCCCTGAACCGTGGCGAAGCCTTTGTGTTTTTTGACAACGCGGCGGGAGCACAGGCTCCTCAGTTAGTTATCGACGCGGTCAATCGGCACTTGCTTGAAAATAACGTGCAGAGAGGCGGGCGCTACGCCAAAAGCGTGGAAGTGGATGCGACGATCGCGCGCGCACGCGAGAGCGTGGCGGTTCTGCTTAATGCACAGCATTCATGCGAGATCGCTTTCGGAATGAATGCAACCTCGTTCATCCGGCTGGTGAGTCTTGCCATTGGCCAGATGTTGGCTGATCGCAATGAAATCATCGTCACCGACATGGATCATGAGGCGAACATTGCCACCTGGCTGGCACTCGCCAAAGACGGCGCCAAGTTTATTTGGTGGAAAATGCGGGACGACGGGAATTTGCACACAGAGGATTTAAAGAACCTCCTTTCCCCTCGGACCCGTTTGGTAGCGTGCACGGTCGCATCGAACGCACTCGGTTCCATTGTGGATGTTACGGAAGCCGGGCGACTTGCACATCAGGCTGGTGCCGAAATCTTCCTCGACTGTGTCCATTACGCCCCGCACGGCCCCATTGACGTACAGGTATGGGATTGCGATTACCTTGTGTGCTCCGGCTACAAGATATTCTCGCCGCACATGGGCTTTTTGTGGGGACGGCGTGACCTTTTGCAACGACTGCCGACTTTCCGGGAAGATTTTATTCCGGATGAGCCGCCCAGCAAGATCGAAGCTGGCACGTTCATCTATGAAAACGTGGCCGGCATGGACGCTGCGGTAAAGTACTTGGAAACACTCGGTGCCTCCATACGAGGTTCTGCTAGTTCCCGGCGGGACAATGTCGTGAAGGCCATGAACACAATAAGGACGTACGAAGGATCGCTGTCGCTGGAATTCCTGCGCGTATTAAAGGATGCCGGTGCCACTATCTACGGTGTTCATGAAGAAAAGCGACTGCAGGAGCGCGTCCCGACCTTTTGCTTCAACCTGGGAGCAACCCAGCCGGCGATCGTTACCGAAACGCTCGCCCGCGCGGGCTTTGGCATTCGCGACGGGCACATGTATACGCCTCGCTTGATGAAAAGACTAGGCCTTGCTCTGGACAGCGGCGTGGTTCGTGTCTCTCTGGTGCACTACAACACTGTGGAAGAGATTCATCGCTTCGGTAACGTACTCCTGGACCTGAGCCGCCATGCCTAAACCTTCGGCTCCACCCAATCCTCGGTTGACGGCGCCGGCCGTTGCAGACTCGCACAACGCTTTGTCTCAAGGACGGGACCTTCAGCGCAGGTTAACCGAACGGCAGCTCACCATGCTCGCTATCGGCGGAGCCATCGGCGTTGGTTTATTTTTGGGCAGCAGCGTGACTGTGAGGCTCGCCGGACCCGGTGTCATCATCTCGTACCTGCTCGGAGCGGCCATCGCTATGATTGTCGCCTACGCTGTGGCGGAAATGGCCGTCATCCATCCGGTGGCAGGGGCTTTCGGCGTTTACGCTGAAACCTATCTCAGTCCATGGGCGGGCTTCGCGGTACGCGCGACCTACGGGCTTGTCCAGATCATCGCCATCGGAGCGGAAGTTACGGCAGTGGCGATTTACTTTGGGTTCTGGTTCCCGCAGGTACCTCAGTGGCTTTGGGTCGTGTGCGCCTCGCTGGGCTTAGTTGCGATTAACTCGCTTCAAGTCGGACGCTTCGGAGAATTTGAATATTGGTTCGCCCTAATTAAAGTCTCGGCAATTCTTGCTTTCATCGCGATTGGCGGGGCGTTGATTGTCGGTCTTGGACCAAGGCCCGCACTTGGACTCTCGAACCTCGTAGCGCATGGCGGGTTCTTACCCTACGGTTTCAAGGGGGTCTGGTTCGCCCTCACTCTCGCGCTGACCAGCTATATGGGAGTGGAGGTCATCGCTGTTACCGCGGGAGAGGCCCAGAATCCTGAACGCTCAATCCCGCGAGCCATGCGCACGATCGTATTCCGACTGATTGTGTTTTATATCTTCGCCATCACTGCCATGCTCGCGATGACGCCCTGGAACCGGACCGGCAGTGGAACCGGTATCACGGGTAGTCCATTCGTGAGTGCCTTTTCCGGAATAGGAATTCCCTACGCCGCAGGCATCATGAATCTGGTGGTCATCACCGCGGCGCTTTCCAGTTGCAACACCGACCTTTACCTGACCACGCGAATGCTTTTTTCCCTCTCTCGCGACGGCTATGCGCCTTCATGGATTGCCCGGCTAAGCAAGCATGGAGTCCCGCATCGCGCTCTGGGACTTTCCACCGCGGGCATGATTGCCGCGATCTTACTTGCCATCTATGCACCGGGCCGCGCATTCTTGATGCTCTATGGAGTGGCTGTCGCTGGCATGTTCTTTGTCTGGGCAGTGATTCTTCTCAGCCACATTCGCTTTCGAAAGTTGCTCAGCGCCGAGAATAAAGCCCGCCTACCCATGAGACTAGCCTTCTCTCCTTATTCCAATTGGCTGGGCATTGCCGCCTTGTTGGGCATTGCGGCCACAACCTTTTATGTAGACGGCCTGCAGTATGCGGTCCCCGCGTTCTTGCCGTTTCTGCTGGCAATGTCACTGGTGTACTGGATGTCCCGCGGAGACAAAGCCACCAATGGCATCGAGGAGGTAGCCGTCTCTGCAGCTGTCGAAGAGTAACAGCTCCGCATGGCAGCGGAGCCCGCCAACAAACCCGGCTACGCGCGATCCCCTTCTCTCAGAGTTTGCCATTGTGACTGAAATCGCCGACAACGACGGCAAGGGGATCGGGTCCCCAAGCTCCTCTATGCCCACCCAATTTATCTTTGACTTGTTCCCCGCCATACTCTTGTCCCGCTGAAATATACCCTCAGCGTGAACTGCTGGGTCCCGGTATAACATGGGGTCGGAACTAGATGGGAGTAGAAGAGATGTTTGATCAGGAGAACATACCCTGCACTGCAAAGTACCTTACCCTGTAGAACTACAGGGAGCAAGTGTTCAGGGCATCTTAACCTAAAGCGCGATCGGCATTGCAAAATCGCGTTATCACTCATCGACCTCGGCTGGTCACTGTGGCGATTACACTCGGCATCTCCCGAAGCCCGGCGCACGTTTTGCATATGCGGACTTCTGGCCCGGATAAGTTCCCGATTGCCTGTGATCCAGACGCCTTCTGACGCGACAGCGAGGGGTGGTGTATCGTGAATAAGGTTTCCTTGTTTGGAAAGTCAAGTGGGATTCGCAAATCATTCAGCTTGTGATCGCCCGCCATTCGCCCCAGTGAATTGGCAAAGTCGGACTACCGATTGGGGTTCTGGAGAAAAGGTGCCTGGAATGGCTTGCCGTCCCCCGCG
>JAYUJG010000348.1:0-5198 GCA_043765355.1 Acidobacteriaceae bacterium
CAGGTCGGTCGTCGCAAACCGATTCTGAAAAAAGATGCCGGCGAAACCGCGGGAGACGACGATCCCGACTCAGAGTGTCCGCCGCCGGTATGGGAACGAAGTCCGATGCGAGTGACGTTCCAACCAGACGACGATCAGAAGCTGGTGTTTAACATTCGGAGCCGTGTGGTGGATGTGGTCAATGACGCGGAAGAGCCGGAAGAATAGGCGCTTTGCTCCCGTAGACGCTGGCTCTGTCCGCTCGCCCTACGACCTACAACCCGATGCCAGAGCCCAGCAAGCTATACAGCAGAACGGCAAGCACGACCGCAGTGAATCCCACATACAAGCGATCGCGTTCGATGGCGAATCCAACGATCGAAAGCGCGACGCGGGCAATGGGTGTGGCGATGAGCAGCAGCAGCCCGAGTTGGATCAAGCCGCGCCCTCGACCCTGGCTGCGGACCGCGCTTTGGATGACTCCTGTGATGGTGCTGTATTGGGGAGGCTCCGCGTGAAAAGCGCGGTAATCGGCGCGTTCGTAGGCGTGGCGCGAGAGATAGATCGACGCTCCACAGAGAACGACCGCGGCAGATATTAAAACTCCCGCGCGCAGCAGATTGCCCAGGATAAAAGCCAGCCGGCGATCTCTCCACGGCTGCGGTGTGAATTCATGCGCGCGACGCGCCGGCACCTGGGCGGCTGCCATCAGATAGTCCCCCATATCCCTTTGTAGAGCATCTGCAAACCTAGCACCAGAATCACGACGCTGAAGACGAGG
Organism: Acidobacteriaceae bacterium; assembly: GCA_043765355.1. Classification (GTDB taxonomy): domain Bacteria; phylum Acidobacteriota; class Terriglobia; order Terriglobales; family Acidobacteriaceae; genus Acidiflorens. The sequence goes on from JAYUJG010000348.1 coordinate 761, forward strand.
CGCAGCGACTTGGTTTCGGCCTTGATCAAAATGCGGCTGCCCAGCAACGAGCCCACCAGCACTCCCAACATCACCGGCATCGAAAGCCCCGGATCGACATATCCCCGGCTGAGGTAAACCCCGGCGCTGGCGGCAGCCGTCACACCGATCATGAAGTTACTCGTCGTCGTCGAAACTTTAAATGGAATCTGCATGGCCTGGTCCATGGCCAGCACTTTGACGGCACCGGAGCCGATGCCGAGCAATCCAGAGAGAGCGCCGGCACCGAACATCAGACTGAAACCAGTAGGTACGTTCTGTACGTTGTAACTGCGCGCGCCTTCGCGGTCGGGGAAACTCCCGTTCAAGCGCAAACGCGTCGCCAGCGGATCGGCCGGCAGGCTGCGCTGCGCCTCGGTGCGCACTTTGCGGGAAAGAAACGCCGAGTACAACAGCACCGTTCCGAAGATAGTTGCCAGTGCGCTGGTCGGAATCCAAGTGGCGAGAAAGGCCCCGAGCAACGCGCCAAGCGTAGTGGCGATTTCCAGAAACATGCCGATGCGGATGTTGGTAAATCCTTCTTTCACGTACGAAGCCGCGGCGCCCGAAGAAGTCGCAATCACGGAAACCAGTGAGGCTCCGATGGCATAGCGGATATCGACGTGGAAAAAAATCGTCAGCAGCGGAACGAGGACGACACCACCGCCGAGGCCAGTCAGTGATCCGAGAAGTCCGGCAACGAAAGAGACGATTGCGACGGCGGCAGTGAATGCCAGAATGGTCATCGAATACGTCTAGGTTAACATTTCCGTTGGCGACCGGAGGCCGGACGCCCACCTTGACGATTCGGAGTCGCGTCGATGACAGTATCTCATTGCGGACAGAGCAATGCGATTCTGCTATTCGTTCACCCAGACGATGGCTGACTTCTTCACTCCATCGCGCTGCTTCTTGAGGTCGCGCGCAGCCGTGCCCAGAGAAACGCCCTCTGCCTGCGGGAAATCCGACGCCGGCCGTTCTCCCTGGGCCGAGGAATAACTTGTCGCGGCAATCACGCTGTGTTCTTGAGACATCGGCGCATACGCTGCATGCGCCGGATGACTCGGCGACTGGTAGATCACCGGTTCACTGCTGATATAGCCCGCCCCACCGTAATTCTGCGCTAACGCCGCAGCGGCCGAAAATAAACAAAGCACGAACAGGGTCTTTTTCATTGCAGGGTCTCCTGGCCGAACAAGCGAGATATCTCCCACCGGCCAGCGGCGGATCTCAGCTCCCCGGTCTCCAGGGAGAGTAATAGCAAGCTCTCGGCCAAACTGTGGTGGCTTTAAATCGCTGTCTTGCGGGTGCCGGCGCTGCGGTACGGGCAAACCGTTTGCACACTTGTGGAGGGTTATGCACCCCCCGCTTGGTCCTACGCCACACGACCATGTCACTTTAGTAACCATGCGCGTCATGACCCTTTAACACTTCGCCGGTACACTATTGATAGACAAATGAATATTGGAGTGTTAGCAGTGGACAGCATCACCAGAACTCGTGAGCGGCAAAAGCTGATGCTGGAGTTGCTCGAAAGAAAGGTGCGGCTGCGCGCCCAACAGCTTTACGACGAGCGCGGTCAGGTCGAAGGGCGGGCCCTCGAAGACTGGGTAAGAGCCGAATCGGAGGTTGTAAACCACCGCATCCTCGCCCCGCTTTGGAGCAAACGTCAGGAGCGCGAACTAGTCGAAGTATAAGATTGCCCGTCACCCCGAGCCAAGCGAGGAATCTGCTTTTTCCCCGCGAGACTGCACCTCGCCTACCCAGCCACCCGCAGCAAAAATAGCGCCGAAGACAGGCTGAGTACCGGGCCCGCGATGCTGAACAGTGCTCGACCCACGGTCCCCGGCGCTCCACCAAAATATGCGTCCAACACAAACGCCATGACGCAAGTCGCGCCGACAGGGACCAGCCACGTTTTTGGCAGGCTCCTAAGATTAGGAATCGCCGTGGGCAGCAGCCACATAAAGATGTACCAGAAATTTCGATCAAGCAGCGAAGCAACAAAGTGGCGAAAGTAGTCATGCCCCAAATGCAAAGCGAGACCAAAGCGCAGCGGATTTACAAACGCGCCGCTGATTTCCCATTGCAACCCAATCATCGCAGCGATCGATAGCACCCAGCCGCCCAACATCCAGCCTGCGTCGGGTAATAAATAATTTCGCACTCGCACGCCATCACGACGCGCCACAAACCACCACGTCGATGTGAGCACGATGCTGAAGGGAATAAACGATTCCTTCGTCAAGACGCCCAGCACGGCGATCACTGGCAGCGCCCACAATTCGAACTCCGACAAGCTCCACAGCAACGCCAACAGAAAAAACCCTTCGCCCGCATCCACCAGCCCAACCAGACGCAGATTCGGAACCGCGAAGTTGACCAGATACACCAACGCCCCAACCATTCCCGCCGCGGGATTGCCTAGCTGACAGGTCCCCAGAAGCACAACCAGCACAGCCGACCCGGCGACGAAAATGGAGTTGGCGATCAGCAGTCCGAACATCACCGTATCCCAAGTTGCAAATCTTCCTTGCGCGAGCCGGTAGAAGGGTCGGGCAAGCCAGGGGACCAGCACGCGGAAGCGGACATGGTCTGTGTCCGCGCCGGCCGTTCCCGTCACCATCGCTGCGTATGTTTTGACATCAGAGAGTCCTGGAGTCTGCCGCGGATCGAATCGGTTCAGCACCGGGTAGCCCAGCCCGCACCCGATCAGAAAGAAAGTGGAAAACAGCAGCGCCACTCTGGCCGCCGTAATTTTCATCGGATTGTCGCCCAAGCCCACCATTGTGTATGGGGGAAGGTAGCGTCAGACGTTGGAGATTGCAACCCAAATTCCTCCGCTGATCCGCTCGCGACCCGCTTGGCGTTTGCAGCGCAAACCTGATAGCGTTCAGCAATAGCGATGGGTACAACTACTTTGTGGAAAATCTCGCGAGGAGGAAACGTGGGATCTAAGAAATGGTGCGTGGGCCCGGTGCTATGCCTGGTGGTCTGTCTGGCCTTTGTAGTCGCGATGCAGGCGCAACCACCTGCGCCCGCAGACGAAGCGACGCGAAAAATGGCAGTCGAAATTTTCAAACAACTGATCGAGATCAATACCACCGACTCGGTAGGCAATGTAACGACCGCTGCCGAAGCAATGGCCAAACGGTTTCGCGACGCCGGATTTCCGCAGAGCGACATTCAAGGTATTGGCCCAAATGACCGCAAGAAAAATGTCGTCGTGCGCCTTCATGGATCGGGCAAACACAAGCCCGTCCTGCTGATCGGCCATCTGGACGTAGTCGAAGCCCGGCGTGAAGACTGGACGACCGACCCGTTTCAATTCATCGAAAAAGACGGCTACTACTATGGCCGCGGCACCAGCGACATGAAGGACGGCGACGCCATCATGTCGGCCACCCTGATCCGCATGAAAAAAGAAGGATACGTGCCCAGCCGCGACATCATTCTGGCGATGACCGCGGATGAGGAAGGTGGCACCTCGAACGGCGTTGACTGGCTGATCCAGAATCATCGCGATCTGATCGATGCTGAGTTCGTGCTCAATCACGATGGTGGCGGCGTGCTCGCCAATCACGGCAAGCCGGTGATGATGGAAGTGAACGCCACCGAGAAACTCTACGGCGATTTCGCGCTGACAGCGACCAATCCCGGCGGCCACAGTTCGTTGCCGCGTCCCGAAAATGCGATCTACGAGCTGGCCGACGCCCTCGCCCGAATCGAGCGCTATCAGTTTCCATTCGAGCTCAACAACATCACCCGCGCGTATTACGAACGTCAGGTGAAATTGGCGACGCCGCAGCGGGCAGCCGATTTAACGGCCATGCTGAAGACACCTCCCGATATGGACGCGGTGGCCCGCCTCTCGAAAGATCCTCTCGACAACTCGACCATGCACACCACCTGCGTGGCGACGCGATTGAGTGGAGGCCATGCCAACAACGCCCTCCCACAAATGGCGCAGGCAAATGTGAACTGCCGCATCGAGCCCGGGCATTCACTCGAGGAAATCCGGCTGACGTTGGAGAAAATAGTAGCGGATCCCAATGTTGTGCATCCGACATTAAAAGTGCAGGCCCGCGAGAATGGTACCGTCCTGATGGATCACGGCTCCGACCGCCACAGTTACGTGCCGCCAGCTCCACGGAAAGATGTTTTCGATCCTCTGGAAAAGATCGTGGCGACGATGTGGCCGGGAATTCCAGTTCTTCCAAATATGAGCACTGGCGCGTCGGACGGCGTCTACACCAACGCCGCCGGGATGCCAACCTACGCGATCTCAGGCGAGCAATACGACCGTGACGACATTCGCGCTCACGGAAAAGACGAACGCGCAGGAGTCGAAGCCTTCGCCAGAGCCGTCGATTTCTACTACGTGTTCCTAAAACAAGTGACGGCAGAGTAGACGCTCCAC
>JAYUJG010000349.1:0-5612 GCA_043765355.1 Acidobacteriaceae bacterium
GCGGGGTCGTCTTCGCCAACTTTTTTCTGCATGCGCAGTTCTTCCAGTTGCATGTTGAGTTCAAAGACTTCTTCCAAGAGATCGGGAGGCACAACCTGCTTTTTCAATTCGCCGGAAGCGCGCGCCTTCTCCGTCGCCTGTTTCGATTGCTCTTCGAGTTCAATGCCTTCCAGTCGTAAGAGGTATTCGGTGCGTTTGATGGGATCTTTCAGCGCGCGATAAGCGTCGTTGAGCATGGAGCTCTGTTCCAGGCTCCAGGCACGCTCGCGGTCCTCGGCCTGCCCGAATACGTCAGGATGGAGACAACGGCTCAACGCGTAAAATTCTTTTTCCAGCGCGGCAGTATCAAGGTTGAGCTTGCGCGGAAATCCGAAAAAACTGAAATAGTCGACCGGAACGGGCGGCTGCACCTTGCCACACGCCTTGCAGAAGTGAACCGCGCGCATGGTCCCGCATGACCAGCAGATCGAGATTGCATCTTCGGGAACTTGTCCCGCGACGACAAACGCCGACTTCGATTCCACATTTGCCATATAAAATTCAAGGCGGGCGCACGGCCCGCCCTCACCATACCAGCCTGATTCTCAGCAGACTTTATCGCGGGCGAGAGCCCCCTTCGGCTACGCTCAGGGCAGGTCCGCGCCACACCTGCAACATCCGCTACGAGAAAGAACTGCCGCAGCCGCAGGATTTGGTCGAGTTCGGATTTACGAACGCGAATCCCTGCTGCATCAAGGTTTCGTGATAGTCAAGAGTCAGCCCGTGCAGGTAGATGAACGACTTCGGATCCACAAAGACACGGACGTCTTCAAACAGAAACACACGGTCGCGCTCGCGCGGCTGGCTGTCGAAGCGGATGTTGTAGCTCAATCCCGAGCAACCACCGCCCTGCACGCCCAAGCGAAGTCCTCCTTGCTCCGGCGAAACATTTTCCTTCGCCATCGCCGACCGGATCTTCTTGAGCGCGTTGTCCGTCACCTGAATACCCTTGGCCGGAGCCTTGGGCGGGACAGGGGGTTCGGCGGTTTTGAGCGTGTCGTACATAGTGAGCTTCGCGCTGTGAGCTACGAGCTACGAGCAATCGAGCAGGGTGCCGGCTCAAAGCTCGCGGCTCGAAGCCCGTGGCTATTTAGTTACTGCGCTACCTGCACAGCTACCGGATTCACGGCTTCCTGTTTCTTTCTCCAGTCGCCGATTGCGGCCCGGATCGCGTCTTCCGCGAGCACGGAGCAGTGAATCTTCACGGGCGGAAGGGCCAGTTCCTTCACGATCTCGGTGTTCTTGATCGCCAGGGCCTCGTCGATGGTCTTGCCCTTGACCCATTCGGTCGCGAGCGAAGACGATGCAATCGCCGAGCCACAGCCGAAGGTCTTGAACTTGGCGTCTTCGATGACGTTGGTCTGCGGATTCACTTTGATCTGCAGCTTCATGACATCGCCGCACTCGGGCGCGCCGACAAGGCCGGTGCCCACGTCGGCATCTTTTTTGTCCATGGAGCCGACGTTGCGCGGATTGTTGTAGTGATCGATTACTTTATCGCTGTATGACATTTTTCGCTCCTCAACCTGATTGACGGTTCAAACTTCTCTGCTCCGAGCCACGAGTTTCGAGCTGCGTGCAAAAAAAACATTCCAAGTAAACCTAAGCTGCTTGCTCGAAGCTCGCGGCTCAGAGCTCACAGCTTCTAGTGCGCTTCCGCCGCCCATTTCACGCTCTTCAAGTCCACGCCTTCTTTCGCCATCTCGTAGAGGGGCGAAAGTTCGCGCAGACGCAGCACGGTTTCGACCACGCGGTCGGCCACGTAATCGATTTCGGCGTCGGTGTTGAATCGTCCAATGCCAAAGCGGATCGAACTATGCGCCAGATCGTCTCCGGTGCCCAGGGCTTTCAGGACATACGATGGTTCAAGGGTCGCCGAGGTACACGCTGATCCGCTGGACACTGCGATATCGTTGATGCCCATCAGCAGCGACTCGCCTTCCACGTAGGCGAAGCTGATGTTCAAGTTACCGGGCAGATGATGCTCCATGGAGCCGTTGACATAGACTTCGTCGAGCCGGCTCATGATGCTGTCTTTCAGGCGGTCGCGCATGGCTGCCATGCGTATCGATTCCTGCGGCATCTCTTCTTGCGCGATGGCGCACGCCTTGCCGAGGCCGGCGATTCCGGGAACATTCAGCGTGCCGGAACGCATGCCGCGCTCGTGCCCGCCGCCATCGATGAGCGGCACCAACTGCACGCGGGGATTCTTGCGGCGCACATATAACGCGCCCGCGCCTTTCGGGCCGTAGAGCTTGTGTCCCGTAATCGACGCCACGTCAATGTTCATCTTGTTCACATCGATCGGAACTTTGCCGATGGCCTGCACCGCGTCGGTATGGAAGACCACGCCGCGCTCGCGGCAGAGCTTGCCAATCTCGGTGATCGGTTGCAGCACGCCAATCTCGTTGTTGGCGGCCATGATCGTGACCAGGATCGTCTTGTCATCCATGGCGCGTTTCAGATCGTCGAGATCGATTCGGCCATCTTTCTGCACCGGCAGATAGGTGACGCGGAAGCCAAACTTCTCCAGATGCTTGCAGGTATCGAGCACCGCTTTGTGCTCGGTGACTGCCGTGATGATGTGGTTGCCCTTCTCGCGGTACATCTCGGCAACGCCCTTGATCGCGAGGTTGTCGCTTTCGGTGGCGCCCGAGGTAAAGATAATTTCTTTGGCAGTCGCGCCAATCAGCTTGGCGATACGCTCGCGCGACAACTCGACGGCTTCTTCCGCGGCCCATCCAAATGGGTGATTGCGGCTGGCGGAGTTACCGAACTTCTCCATGAAGTAGGGCAGCATTTCTTCGAGAACGCGCGGATCCATCTGCGTGGTCGCGTGGTTATCCATGTAAATGGGCAGCTTGATGCCGTTCGGAGCGGCATGCTGCCCGATCTCTAGACTGGTTGGGGTCGCCGTCTTTACGTCCGTGCTCATGAGTACTATCTCCTTAAATCCTGCCGCGAAAAATCCTGCTACGAAATCGTTACCAGGTCCATCGATTTCTTAGTCTCTGGCTTCTCGGCCTGCTTCTGACCCTGGTGGCCAACGCCGAGAACTTCCGGTTCTTCTTTCATCTGAGAAATTTTGATGTTCTTCAGCACCTGCTCGATACTTTCATTCACTTTTCTGAGCGGCTCGCGAATCGTGCAGCGGTCGGTCTGATCGCATTCGCCGCGGACAGTTACGCATGAGGTGATAAACAAAGGTCCGTCGATCGCCTTGATCACTTCAAATGCGGAAATCATTTTCGGATCGCGCGTCAGCGTGTAACCGCCATTCATGCCATACTGCGAACGCACCAACCCGACCTTCGCGAGCCTTTGCAGAATTTTTGCCAGCGCCTCGTGCGGAATCCCGTAGGCATCGGCAACGTCTTTGGCACTGCAAGCGCCCTGGTCGACGTGCTCCGCCAGATGCTTCATGGCCATGAGTCCGTAGTCCGCTTTTTTGGTCAGTTTCAGCATGGGACAAATGCCGACCGATCTGGTCGTATAGAATTCCGACTGTTTCGGTCGTATTTGTATAATAGCGTCCGCTGCGGGATTACGCAAGGTGGATCAGGCATTGGCATTTCCTGGCAGCCGAACGGTAAGTTTAGACAGGCGAATGGCTTAGGAGGAAGAGACTTGCTCGCCGCTTCAAAGACCTGCTGCAGCAATCTGGCGCGATGTCGCAACAGCAAGTCGATACGCAACAATCGACGGCGGATCAGTTCGAGGGCGCGGTGCGAGCCGACCAGGCGGCGATCGACAACGCGAAACTTCAGCTCGACTATTGCCGCATCACCGCTCCGGTGGGTGGCCACATCGGGTTGCGGCTGGTGGACGTGGGCAACATCGTCCACGCTGCCGACGCGAATCCCATGCTCGTCATCGCCCAATTGCAGCCCATCTCGGTCATCTTCACCTTGCCCGAAGACAGTCTGCAAGTGGTGGTGAAAAAAATGAAGCGGGGCACCCTGACGGTCGATGCCTATGATCGCGACGACAGAATCAAGCTGGCGACCGGCACCTTGCTCACCCTCGATAACCAGATCGATCAGTCCACGGGCACCGACCGCCTGAAAGCGATATTCGACAACAGAAGGATGGCGCCCTTTTTCCCAATCAGTTCGTCAACATTCGTCTGCTGCTTGATGTTCGCAAGGGCAGCACGATCGTTCCCAGCGTAGCCGTGCAAAGCGGGCCGCAGGGAAATTTTGTCTATGTTGTGAAAGGCGATAAGACCGTGGAAGCGCGCGCCGTGACCGTTGCGCTCACGCAGGCAAATCAAAGCGCGATCGGGAGTGGCGTGCGGGTCGGCGAGATTGTAGTCACCGATGGGCAGGACAAACTGAAAAACGGCGCGAGCGTTGAAATCCGTGAGCCAGATGGAACCTCCAAGGCATCGCAATCGACCGCGCCACCAGCGAGCGCAGCTCCAACCTCATGAATCCGTCTCGCCTCTTTATTCTGCGGCCGGTCCTGACCTCGCTGTTAATGGTGGCAGTCATGCTGGTCGGTATCGTTGCCTATCGGCAGCTCCCCGTGTCCGCCCTGCCCGAGGTGGACCACCCGACGATTCAGGTCATGACGTTTTATCCCGGCGCCGCTCCCGATGTCATGGCGTCTTCGGTCACCGCTCCACTCGAGCGCCAGTTCGGACAGGTTCCCGGACTGAACCAGATGACCTCGACGAGTTCATTCGGCAGTTCGCTGATCACTCTGCAGTTTGCGCTCGATCAAAATATCGACGTGGAAGAGCAGCAGGTGCAAGCCGCGATCAACGCAGGGGCTACTTATCTACCGGTAAATCTTCCGAATCCTCCCATCTACAACAAGGTGAGCCCGGTCGACGCGCCCATCCTGACTCTGGCCGCTGCTCACCGTCTACATCGTGCTGGGCATTCTCTATGAGAGCTTCGCGCACCCCTTCACCATCCTCTCTACCCTGCCGTCGGCGGGAGTTGGCGCCTTGCTCGCCTTGCTGATTTCGAAGAACGAGCTCAACGTCATTGGACTGATCGGAATTGTTCTCTTGATTGGCATCGTCAAAAAGAATGCCATTATGATGATTGACTTCGCACTTTATACCGAGCGCGTACACGGAAAATCCCCAACCGACGCAATTCGCGAGGCGTGCCTATTGCGTTTTCGGCCGATCATAATGACGACCATGGCGGCGCTGCTCGGCGGATTGCCGTTGGCTCTGGGAACCGGCACCGGGTCGGAATTGCGACGCCCGCTCGGCATCACCATCGTGGGTGGGCTCATCGTAAGCCAGATGCTGACGCTGTTTACAACTCCCGTGGTTTATATCTACATTGATCGGCTGCGACTGGCGCTGGCAGGCATTCGCACTCAAAACCGCATCGCGCCACGACCGTCGGTCGTATCGCGTCCTGCCCAGAGCCACTAGACAGTTCTGGGCTTGGACGCGAGTTAGCCCCGCTTGCCACGCCGTGTGCTGTTCCCGGCTGCCTCGACGAGAGCGGATTTCACGCTCTTCCTTCGGATAGAGATAGCGCTCTCTTGGACACGGTTTGATGGAACCTCAGCGCGGGCGGCAAAAGTACTCTGGTAACTTGTCGAAG
>JAYUJG010000350.1:0-11251 GCA_043765355.1 Acidobacteriaceae bacterium
GCAAATTTGAGCGAAAATAGCACAACGAAAAGAGTTTGAAGCCGCATCTGATGCAGTAGCGGCCGGAAAAGGCGACTTGACCGACCAGAAACAACGCACCACCGAAGCAGCAGCTATCGAGCAGGCGAAGCAGGGACACGAGGCCGCGTTTGAGGTCTTGTATCACCTGCATAAACGCCGGGTGTATTCGCTATGTTTGCGCATGGTATCCAATCCCGCCCAGGCCGAAGATCTGGCCCAGGAAGCGTTTCTTCAGCTATTTCGCAAAATCGGAACCTTCCGCGGCGAGTCGGCGTTCTCGACCTGGCTGCATCGCATGACGGTGAACGTCGTCCTGATGCAACTGCGCAAGAAGGGATTGCCGGTGGTGTCGCTGGAAGAGACTTTGGAATCGGACGACGAGGCACCGCGGAAGGAATTTGGCACCAAGGATTTGAAGCTGACGGGTTCGATCGACCGGCTGCAATTGCAGCGCGCGATCGACCGGCTGCCGCCAGGGTATCGACAGGTGTTTGTGTTGCACGATGTGGAAGGGTTCGAGCATAACGAAATCGCGCAGATGGTGGGTTGCTCGATCGGCAACAGCAAGTCGCAGTTGCACAAGGCAAGATTAAAGCTACGAGATTTCTTGAAATTCATGAGAGCCGAAAAGGCCAAGACTGGGTAAGCGGTACTGCGGTATTTGGGGAGAGGATGTTGCTATGAAGTGCGAAGATGTGCAGCAGATTCTGCCGGAGATGCTCGACGGCGCGCCGGGCAGCGGGTATCAGTCTGAATTCGATACACATTTAAAGTCCTGTCCCGATTGCTCGGATCTGGTTTCAGACTTGAAGTTGATTTCGAGCGAAGCCCGGCAACTGGAAGCATCCGAGGAACCCGCACCCAGAATCTGGGTACGGATTGCCGCGGAGTTGCGTGCGGAAGGGCTCATTAAAAGTGAAGACGAGCCCCAGGCAACATTCGCGCGACCTATCTTAGTGCCAACTTCTCCACGACGACGAACTAGCGCCTGGTGGCTGGCTCCGGTCGCCGCTGCGACCCTCGCGGCTGGCGCTTACGTCGTGAATCATCAAGCGGCGCCGCAAATGGCAAAGCAGCCCGCGGCGGCAAGTCCGGCGACATCCCCAGCTCCGGTGATCGCCTCCGTTACGCACGCGCCTGCGGTGACTCCGACTCCGCTACCAGTTTCGGCAACCACAACAGCGGCGCCGCAAACGGTTCGGGGGAACGAACTGGCGCGAGAGATGGCGAGTCCCGCACCGAGCACCGAAGACCAGCAGTTTCTGAGCGTAGTATCGACGCTTTCCCCGTCGATGCGGGTCACCTACGAAAATCAGTTGCAGGCGGTGAATGCCGACATACGGGAAACGCAGGCATATGTGGATCGGAATCCGGGAGATCCCGACGCACGCCAGCATTTGATGGATGCGTATGAGCAAAAAGAGTTGCTTTACCAAATTGCGTTAGATCGTATTCAATAGGGGAAAGGCGGGCCGGCAAGTCCGGCCGCCGGGGGCGTAGTTTTATGGCGAGTCTGCAAAACAATCCGGTGGTGGCTTTTGTAGTGAAGGGCGTATTGACGAGCGCGCTGGCCACCAGTCTGGCGTCGGCGGGGTTCGCCGCGAGCGTAAAGGAATACCGATTCACCGTGGGTCGCAACGCCACGATTTCGGTCGACACGCAATACGGCGCGATCTCGGTCAGACCGGGCATCGGCAATCAGGTTGTAGTCACAGCTACTCTCAGTTCCGACAAAGTGGAAGTCGATCGGATGCAAACAGGAAATCGGATTGAAGTCGCCTCTCACCTTTTGCCGGGGTCGAGCCAGGAAAACGGTCAGGTGGACTACGAAGTCCTCATCCCCGCGGACGCGAACGTCACGCTCCGTTCTTCGACGGGCCCGTTGTCTGCCGAGCACTTACAGGGAGATCTCACGCTGGCCGGCCCCGATGCGATGGTAAATGTTCGCAGTGTGGAGAATGGCCATGTCCATGTTCAGACGATGCGGGGGCCGATTACGATCAGCGACGTGAAAAACGGCCACGTCGAGATCGAGTCGATCAGCGGCGACATCCATTTGAAATCCGTGGATGGGAGTTTGGTACAAGCCACTTCGAGCAGCGGATCGATTTCCTACGATGGCGACTTCGGCTCCGAGGGAGACTACAAGTTCACCACTCACAGCGGCGATATTGAAGCGCGGGTGCCGGCGGATGTCTCGGCCAACTTCCGGGTGCACTCGGTGCTGGGCCGCGTGCGTCACGATTTCCCTCTCACCGCTCAGCATTCACGCTTTCCGGTTAAAGAAGGAAGTTCCTTTATCGGCACCACCGGAAAGGCAGCTTCTCAGGTCGTGCTGCGTTCTTTCAGTGGTAAAATCCGCCTCAAGCAACGCTGAATCTAAGAAAAATCAATGAGAGCCGGACGGGCGCGGATCCCGGGGCGATGACTTGGCCCCGCGTTCCCCGTAGGTGCTTTGGAGTGCCATGGCAGTGCGAGCGGTGTTTCTCGTGGGATTCATGGCCTCTGGCAAAAGCTGCGTCGGCCAGGTGTTAGCCCGGCGGCTGGACTGGAACTTTGTGGATCTGGATGCCCGTATCGAGGCTCGCGAGCGACAAACCATTCCTCAAATCTTTCGAGACCGTGGGGAATCCGGATTCCGTCTCGCAGAAACCAGCGCCCTTCGCGATCTGACCGCATCGCTGGAACGCGAAACCGTCGTCGCGCTCGGAGGCGGAGCATTCGTCCCGGACCCCAACCGCGCGTTGCTGCGACCATGGCCATCTGTTTTCTTGGACGCGCCGACGCTCGAGCTTTGGCAACGGACCCAGACTGACGGCGCGGAACGGCCGTTGCGGGGAGATCCCGAGCAGTTCGCCAAGTTGTACGCGGAGCGCTTGCCTTTCTATCGTCAAGCCACGGTGACCGTCGTAACCTCAGGCAAAGATCCAGCCTCCCTTTGCATCGAGATCGAGCGTATTTTGCAGTTTCGGGCCAAACCCGGCCCTGCTGAATCAACTCAGTTTCCCTCCGATGGTTTCGGAACAGGAGAATTAAAGTGAGATTTTCATCCCGGATGTTTGCTTTCATGATGGCGCTAACCTTGTGCATGACGGCGTTTGCAGTTGCTGTGCCCAAGGAAAAAGAAAAAGAGAAAGAAAAAGAACACCAGGGCACCAACGTCGACTCCGGTACGTTCGGCGTCTTCCAGAACGGCCATCGCGTGGGAACCGAGACCTTTTCCATCTATGAGACTCAGAACGGCAGCGTTATCCGGTCTGAGTTCAAGACGGAAAACGCTCCCACTCCGGCCGCACAAACTTCCGAGCTCCAGCTCACCGCCAACGGGGAGATTCGCCGTTACGAGTGGAAGGAATTGAGCCCCGACAAAGCGGAGTCGGAGGTGCTTCCTAACTCCGAGTTCCTGAATCAGAAATGGAACACGGGGCCCGGTGAAAAAGAACATGAACAGCCCTATCTGCTGCCGGTCTCGACCAATATCCTTGACGACTATTCGTTTGTTCAGCGCGAGGTTCTGGCCTGGAAATATCTAAGCGGCGACTGTAAACAAGACAAAGGACAGATGCAGTGTGTACCAAAGAAGCGGGCCCAATTCGGGACGCTGAACCCGCATCAACATGCCTCGGCTCAGATTGGGGCGGAATTTCTAGGGCGTGAATTGGTGAGCCTGAAGAGTGGGCCCAGGGACCTGCTTAAACTTGAACTGAAGAACGATGCCAGTACCTGGCAACTCTGGCTCGACGATCAATTCAAAGTCATGCGCATGTCGATTGTTGGAGAGAACACCATCGTCGATCGCGATTAGAGCAGTCGCGCTCCCAGCTATCCCGAAGCGTCTCGCTCGTTCATGCTTGCCGAGGGTCAGCCCCTTTGGGAACTAGGACTCCTCCATATTCAGAGATACGATAAAGTAGAGGCCGGGGCCCGGGACACATTTGACCATTCTCGATTCACGCACGTCGCGGGTTCTGTTGACGGCTTTCCTGTTCGCGCTGGGGCTGGGATTTCTCTACGCTGCGCGGCGAACTCTGGTTCTTTTTTTGTTTGCAATCTTTTTTGCCTACTTGATTAACCCCGCCGTCGGCCGACTCGGGAAACTGGTTCGCAGCCGTGTCTGGGCGATCACGATGATCTATCTTCTGCTGCTGCTGGGCGTGGGAACGCTCGGCTTTCTGATCGGCCCCAGGATCGCCCGGCAAACCGCGCGCCTGGAAGAATCCCTCCCCGGCCTGATGGATAAGGCCAGCACCGGCCAACTGTCGGGCCAACTCGATCAACTCACCGCCCGCATCGGAAACGAGCATGGCTGGAGTGTCGAGACCCAGAAGCGCATCCAGACCTTTCTGCGGAGCCGCCGCGAAGAGCTGGCACGTCTGGCGCAGCGCATCGGCATCAGGGTGGCCGAAGCGGCGCAGGAAGTCTGGGTCTTATTTCTAGTCCCGATTCTCGCCATCTTTTTCTTGCGCGATGGCGGCAGCTTCCACGAAGTGCTGCTTTCCTTGGTACAGTCGCGCACGCAGCGCGAATTTTTGCAGGATGTTCTTCAAGACCTGAACCAGATGCTGGCGCAATTCATTCGCGCCCAGTTAACACTGGCGGCTTTGTCATTGGTGGTGTACAGCTCCATGTTGGGCGCCATGCGAGTCCCCTACGCTCTGACGCTCGGAACCGTTGGCGGCGCGCTGGAGTTTGTCCCCGTCGCCGGACCTCTACTCGCGGGCGCGGCGATGATGATCGTCGCGATTCTGGCTGGCTACCCGCACTGGCCCTTCCTCTTATTATTTCTCGTGATCTGGCGCTTGGTCCAGGACTACGTCATCTCGCCGCGCATCATGGGCGTCAGCGTGGAATTGCATCCGCTGGCGGCGCTGTTTGGCATTTTGGCGGGCGGCGAAATCGCCGGAATCCTTGGCGTCTATCTGTCGATACCAGTGATGGCCAGCCTGCGCATTGTCTGGCGGCGTTGGCGGATCTATGCCGAGAAGAGAAAATTCGGCCCGCTCAACGAGTACTTCCCGCAAGAGTTGGGACGTGGTCATACCTGAGCGTTTGCTATGCTCTCGTTGCCCACAATGAGTAGCGCCCGCCGCTCTGCCTTGCCGATACTTCCACGGGCGGGACGCCCCCGGGACAGCCGGCAAGATGCCGGCGCTACGCAGATCAAAACCCTTACTGAGTCAACAGTGACATCCCCGCCAGAAATCTTGCTGGTATAAAATTACTATTCATCATGTCCAACAAACTCCCTGTAGGAATTCTCGGTGCCACGGGCATCGTCGGGCAGAGATTTATCCAAATGCTCGAGCACCACCCGTGGTTTGAAGTCACATGGCTGGCCGCGTCCGACCGCTCAGAAGGCCGTCCTTATGCCGAAGTTGCTCGCTGGCGCTTGAAGACTGCGATCCCTGCGAATATTGCCAAGATGACGGTGTCGCCCGCCACTCCGAAGGGCGCGCCTAAGATTATTTTCGCCGCGCTCGATTCCTCGATTGCTCGCGAGATGGAACCGAGGTTTGCGGACGCTGGATGTGCCGTCGTCTCGAACTCCAGTGCCTTGCGCATGCAGTCCGATGTTCCGCTGGTGATTCCCGAGGTCAACGGGGATCACATCAAGCTGATCGAAACCCAGTCCTGGAGACGCAAGTCAGGAGGCTTCGTCGTCACCAATCCCAATTGCTCGGCCATTGGACTCGTTATCGCTCTGGCTCCGTTGCATCGCGCGTTTACGGTCGAGACCGTGATGGCCGTCACCATGCAGGCCGTCAGCGGCGCGGGATATCCGGGCGTCCCTTCACTCGATATTTTAGGCAACGTGATTCCCTACATAGCCAACGAAGAAGAAAAAATGGAAGAGGAAACACAAAAGCTGTTGGGGACGCTGAACGGTTCGCATATCGATCCCGCTCCTTTTGCCATGAGCGCGCAGTGCAATCGCGTCGCGGTCGAAGATGGCCACACCGAATCCGTTGCAATTCGTCTGAAGGAAAAGGCGACGGCGGAAGAAATCGTTGCGGCCTGGACCAGCTTTCGCGCCGAGCCACAAGAATTGAACCTGCCGAGCGCGCCCGCACTACCGATCGGGTATTTGAACGCGCCCGATCGTCCGCAACCGCGTTTGGATTCCGACCTCGGCAATGGCATGACGACGGCCATCGGTCGCCTGCGCAAATGCAACGTGCTCGACTGGAAATTCACCGTCCTCTCGCACAACACAATTCGGGGAGCTGCCGGCGCTGCGGTGCTGAATGCCGAATTGCTGAAAGTGAAGGGTTATTTCGGATGACGCAAACACCCACCACGGAGGCACAGAGACACGGAGAAAAGCGAAATCTTGTCTTCCATCAGGTAAACAGTTTTGAGGTTGGGGCTCGGACTGCTGTTGGCGCTAAGGCCAAGGTTAAATTTTCCTCCGTGCCTCCGTACCTCCGTGGTAGGTGTTCTGCCAACGCCCAGGAGAACTCTCGCCCATGATTGTCATGAAGTTTGGCGGGACCTCCGTACAAGACGCCAAGGCAATCGACCGCGTAGCCCACATCGTCCAGGGGCGGCTCGCTGACCGCCCGGTCGTCGTCGTCAGCGCGATGGCCAAGGTGACCGATTCCCTGCTGGCCATGGGAAAGGCTGCCGGCGGCGGCGATCGCAAAAGTGCTCTGAAAATGGCCCGTGCGTTGCGCGAACGCCACTACGACACCGCTGGAGAGCTTCTCGGCACCGCCCTCTTCACTGAATTTCATGGCAACCTCGGCGCCGACTTCGAAGATCTCGACGAATTGCTGCGTGGCATCGGCGCGGTCGGTGAAATCACTCCCCGCACTTCCGATTACGTGGCTTCTTTCGGCGAAGTGCTCTCGAGCAAGATCGTGGCCGCCGCTTTCGCCGCACGCGGATTGCCCGGCGTACATGTCGATTCGCGCCAATGTCTATTGACCGACAGCACCTACACGCGCGCTGTCCCTCAGTTCGAAGAAACCAACGAGCGCTTGCGAAAAAAAGTAAAGCCGCTGGTCGAATCTGGAAAAGTTGCAGTGATGGGCGGATTCGTCGGCGCCAACCGAGCGGGGATCACAACGACCATCGGCCGCGGCGGATCCGATTTTTCGGCCGCGATTTTTGGCGCGGGCCTCAATGCCGAACGCATCGAAATCTGGACCGACGTCGATGGCATGATGACCACCGACCCGCGCCTATGTCCCGATGCACGCCGCATCAAGGTCATCAGCTTTGACGAAGCCGCCGAGCTCGCCTACTTCGGCGCGAAGGTTTTGCATCCGGCCACCGTAATGCCCGCGATTCAGCAGAATATTCCCGTCTATGTATTGAACTCGCTGAACCCGACTTGCGAGGGGACAAAGATCACAGCGCGCGCCCCTCGCTGCTCGAATATTTTCAAGGCCATTGCGCTCAAGAAAAAGATTACGCTCGTTGAGGTCGCCTCGCCCCGCCGACTGCTGGTGCAGGGATACTTGAAGTCCATCTTCGAGGCCTTCGACAACCACAACGTCGCGGTGGACGTGGTATCGACTTCGGAAGTCAGCGTCTCGGTGACCGCCGAGACCAACGAAGCGATCCCGGCGCTGGCCGCCGATTTGGCCAAGATAGCAGACGTGAAGTATGAAGGCCGCAAAGCCATCGTCTGTCTGGTCGGCGAGAACTTGCGCGACACTCCCGGAATCGCCGCCAAAGTCTTCGGCATCTTAGAAGACGTGAAAATTCGCATGATCTCGCAGGGCGCTTCCGAAATAAATTTGACATTCGTGATCGAAGAAGACGACTCGACGGAAGTGGTGCGGCGTCTGCATCAGGCTTTTTTTGCGGAAGTAGATTCGGAAGTGTTCGCGTGAATCGCCCATAGCTCACCGCCGAGACGCAGAGAGCGCCGAGAGAAGTACGGTTTTGACATTTCTTGCTTTTGAACTTCTCGGCGTCTCGGCGGTGAAAGGTTCCTTAATGAATCTCCTGGTTCTAGGCCGGGGCAAGACGGGAGCGCAGGTAGCGGAGGTGGCGCGTTCGTGGCGGCATCATGTGCGCGTTCTCTCAGCCGCGGACAACGCCGGTGCCAGCGCGCTTACTCCAGAGTCGCTCGCCACCATCGACGTAGTCATCGACTTCACGACGCCAGCCGCGGCCGTTGCCAATGCGGAAGCCTGCATCCTCGCCAGGAAACATCTGGTCGTCGGAACCACGGGCTGGTATGACCAGGTGCCGCGCTTGCGCGAAATGGTGAATGCCGCTGGTACGGGATTTCTCTATGGATCGAATTTTTCCATCGGCGTAAATCTCTTCTTTGAAATCGCGGCGACCGCGGGCGCCGCGCTGAAATACAACTATTCGGGCCAGATCTTCGAGCGCCATCACGAGAGCAAGAAAGACGCTCCTTCGGGAACGGCCCTCACCATGCAGAAAATCGTGCACGACTCCGGCGGGAAAGAACTTGAAATTACTTCCTTCCGCGAAGGCGACGCGGTTGGAATGCATGAACTGATCTTTAATTCCGCCGGCGATCGCATCTATCTTTGCCATGATGCAAAATCTCGCCAAGGATATGCCGAAGGCGCCGTTCGTGCGGCCGAATGGTTGTCTGCGAAGACTGGGTTTTTTGAATTTCGCGATATCTGGCGCGAGCTTTAGGGCGAACAACGCATCGCTGATCGCTCGTCTCGCGAGCACTCTTCGGCGGTCGGACGGGGCGAAGCCCCGTCACCACACGAACAACTCACATCTCAACCACAGGCAAATCACATCTGAACCACACCACCAACCCACGAGCAACCTGTACTCATGCAAGCGGCTGCGATTAGAGTTATTCTTAGCTCATGCAACTGCGAGGATGTGGCACCGCATTAGTTACGCCGTTCTCCCAGGACGGCGCTGTCGACGAAACCGCACTGCGTAATCTGGTCGCATGGCAGGTGGAATGGGGTATCGATTTTCTGGTTCCCTGCGGCACCACGGGAGAAACTCCCACGCTCACGCACGATGAGTGGCTGCGCGTCATCGATGTGACCATCGAAGTCGTCGCCGGACGCGTGCCCATCGTTGCCGGTGCCACGTCGAACTCGACGCAAGAAGCCGTCGCCAAGGCAAAGGAAGTAGCAACGCGCCCGGGCGTCAACGCGATCCTGACCGCCTCGCCTTATTACAACAAGCCAACGCAGGAAGGCCAATACCGGCATTTTCGCGCGATTGCCGAAGCGGTTGACAAGCCGATCATTCTCTACAATGTTCCGGGCCGCACTGGCGCCAATCTCGAACCCGCGACGCTTGCGAGGCTGAGCGAAGTTGCGAACATCGTCGGCGTGAAAGAAGCCAGCGGCAACATGACGCAGATTGCCGAAGTGCTGAACTCGGTCCCTGAAACGTTCCTCGTGCTATCGGGCGACGACGCCGTAACTCTGCCGGTGATTGCGCTTGGCGGCGTGGGAGTTATTTCGGTTGCGTCGAACGAAATTCCGCGCGAAATGTCAGAGATGACTCGCGCCGCACTCAACAACGATTGGACGACCGCACGAACGATCCACCGCAAATATCTTCCGCTGATGCTGGCGAACTTCATCGAATCGAGCCCGCTGCCGGTGAAGGCCACGCTTGCGATGATGGGGAAAATCGAAGAAGTCTATCGCCTGCCCTTGCTGCCAATGCGCCGCGACACGCGATCGAAGTTACAGAAGATCGCCGTTGACGCCGGATTGATCGCCCGCCCTGCCGGACCTCCCGCTGCTGCGGTCGAGTTCTATATCTATGAGAGCTGGTCAGCCGGACCGCACAAAGCGATGTTGCACCGCGCGTCGTGTGGGCAGTGCAGTTCCGGCAAAGGACGCCCCGCCGGCCACGATCCGAATCATTCGCGTTGGCACGGCCCCTATGCAAACGCACCCGAGGCACGTGAAGCTACGCACCACATGCCCGGTGTACTGATCCGCAGCGAATGCAAGTGCGTGGGGTGAGTCAGCACTTGGCAAATAGCAATTAGCAATTAGCATTTACGGGTGCCCCATCCTTTGCGCGGCTTTTTCGCGCAAGGGTGGGACTCCAGGGTCGAGGCGACCTTCAGATTTTGTGGCACCATACGTTGCTGGGTCGCGACAAGGGTTCATTTCACCGCGGACGACCAACTCCCTATGCCAGATTTCTCCAAACTGAAGTCGTCTATTGAACATCTGTCCCAGAGTGCGGCGCTCGGAGACACTGCCGAGGCCCGCCGCACTTTCCTCGACTTCCGCGACGCTCTGACGCGCGGCGAAATTCGAGCCGCCGAAAACGTTGCAGGACACTGGGTCGTCAACGCCTGGGTCAAGCAAGGCATCTTGCTCGGCTTCCGTCTCGGCGAGTTGAAAGAAATGTCGGACGGCGGAGGTCTCTCGTTTGTCGATAAAGACACCTTTCCCGCGCGCCGCATGACCGTCGCCGATCGTGTGCGATTGATTCCCGGCGGCTCGTCCATTCGTGAAGGCGCCTATGTTGCGCCGACCGTCATCTGCGCTCCTCCCATGTGGATCAACGTCGGCGCCTACGTCGATGAAGGCACGATGGTCGACTCGCACGCGCTGGTCGGCTCGTGCGCTCAAATTGGCAAACGCGTCCACTTGAGCGCCGCCGCGCAAATCGGAGGCGTGCTGGAACCAATCAACGCCGCTCCGGTAATCGTCGAAGACGACGTGCTCGTCGGCGGTAATTGCGGAGTGTATGAGGGCACGCTGGTGCGCGCGCGCGCCGTGCTGGGAGCGGGAACAATCCTAACCCGATCCACGCCACTGTACGATCTGGTGCGCGGCGAAATCTATCGGGCGTCGGGAGAGAAACCCCTGGAAGTTCCCGAGAACGCCGTGGTCGTCCCGGGATCACGGGCAGTGAAAAAGGGGAAAGGCAAACCCGCCATTTCCGACGAGTGGAACCTTTCGCTCTATACGCCGGTGATTGTGAAGTATCGCGACGAGAAAACCGAGAGCGGGATTGAGCTGGAGGAGTGGCTGCGGTAGCAGCGTTACCGTAGAACGTAAGGCCTTTACCAACAGGGAACACAGGGGGACTACAAAGCTCCAGTTGATCCCCGTGTTCCTCTGTGTACCCCGTTGGTAAGAACACTCTTCAGCAGCCGATTGAAGCCCCGACCGAGTTTGCAGAGAGTGCTAAGATTGGCAGTTTTCCACCGCGAAGTTCCGGTTGCGTCGGCGGACAATTCAGCGCTCGAGCGGTGGGCTTTTGGGACCGCGTCGCCGACCGCACGCTATAT
>JAYUJG010000351.1:0-9145 GCA_043765355.1 Acidobacteriaceae bacterium
CGCACCGTCCAAACGCGCCGCTCCGGTGGCCGAAACTGAAACCCGAGTTGGTCCGCCATTTCCATGAAGGTTCCGACAGACCTAGCCTACAAAATCGTAGTGTACCCTGTGTCCTGAATCCGCATTGCTGCCCGACCTCGCTTAACGTGTTCGAGGGCCAGCGGACGGTGGTCACAATTGCGCGCCGCTGGGAGAGGTATTCCAGTGGGACGCGACGGCCACCCATTGAAGCGGGCGTTCTAGCAACCGCGTGATCTCGCTGATTCGCCCCGAAAAGCTGCCCTCACGCCGCGTCGCCGAGCGCAACGGCATGACGGTCTGGAAAGAAGCGGAATGGCGAGGCCTCTCTCACTGCGTCTATTCCGTCAAGAAGAATGAATTGCCGGTGCCGTGACCAAGCATTGCTCGTGTGGTGACGGGGCTTCGCCCCGTCGTGCGGGGCGGAGCCCCGCCACCACACAGGCAATACCTATCTACACCAAATCCTCAACCTTCAACCCCTCCGCGCCGCCCTTCCAGGCCTTGCGAAACTCCTGCTCCACAAACCAGGCATCGGAGCTTCGATCCTGCGCCTTGAGCGCCCGATGTAAACCAAACAGCGAGCGCGGATTGCGCAGATGCCGGGCCAAATCCTCCCGGAAAGCAAGCTCCGCGGCCTTTGCGTCGCCGCTCATCAGCAACACCCCGCCCAGCGACTCCCGCACCGGAAAGAACCAATCCTCCGGCTCGTCATACTTCAGCCCATCCTGCACCGCAACCGCCTCGCGCAGCATGTTCGCCGCACCCGCGTTGTCCTTGCGAGCCAGCGCCACTTGCGCCCCCAACACATTCTCCGCAATCTTCAGAATGTCTTTGGTCTTGTTGTTAATCGGCATCTGGAAAATCGCATCCGGCGGTGTCGCTTTCTCGGCCTCGGCCACGATCTTGTATTCCGCTTCCGCTTCGCCGATTCGGCCCTTGCCCGCCAGCGCCATTCCGCGGGCAAAGTGCCAGAAGCCCCCAGCCGCTTTCATCTCCGCAGCGGGTTCTTTCATCGCGAGAATGGCGTCCCATTTGTGGAACCGCACATTCACCGCCATCGGGATCGTCATGAATCCTTCCAGCGGCGGCATCGCTTTCACCGACGGCCCCACATGCGCCGCGAGCATCTCAGCCGCCTTCCGCGCCTCCGCATAGTCTCCCGTCATCGCCGAACACATGGCAATGAAATGCAGGTTGTGGCTGTAGTACATCATCGGATAAATGCCCTGCGCGCCGCTCTTGGCGAGGTACGCCCGATCCGCCGCCGCCGCGTCCTCGTTGCTCTTCACCGCCGCCGCGTAGTCGCCCGTGCGGATGTAAACATGCGCCGGCATATGCACGATGTGCCCCGCCGCCGGAGCCAGCGCCGCCAGTCGGTTCGCCCCAGCCAGCGCTCGTTCCGGAGTATTCGAAGCTTCCACCGTATGGATGTAGTAGTGCAGCGCCCCCAAATGATTCGGGTCGCGCTGAATCACCGATTCCAGGGTGCTGACAATCTCTTCGGTGCCTTCCTGCGGCGTGCCGTCCAAGCGCCACAATCCCCACGGATGCAGATTCATCCCCGCTTCCGCGAATAGCGTCGCCGCATCCAGATCGTCGGGATTATTCTTCACCACTTCCCGCATCGCGTCGCGATAGTCTTCCGCCGCCTTCCGCCGGTCAGACTTAGGGTCAGCCGGAAAGCGCTTTGCCATCGCCAGAATGTAGCCACGCTCGGCCTCCGAGCCGTTGCCACTCAAATCCACCGCCTTCTGAATCGCCTCGTGCGCCTGCTGAAAGCGGTCGTCGCTCGCCGGATCGTTATAGTTCGGTCCAACTGCTTCCGCGATTCCCCAGTAAGCGATCGCCAGCTTCGGGTCCAATTCCGCCGCTTTCCGAAACGAGCGCGCCGCCTCGTCATGATTAAACGCGTAAATCAGGCGCAGTCCCTGATCGAAGAACTGCTGCGCCGCCGCATTGCTGGTCGATACCGGATGATGCAAATTCCCCAGGCCCGCCATCATCGTGACCGGCTTCGCCGCTCCTGCTCCTGCTCCAACGCCGTGCTGCTGCGCTCCAGCAATGTTGGTGGGACAAGAAACGATCGTGAGGCTGACAATTATTTCCCAGCGCAAAACCACCCGCGCAACCGTCGCCAATTTCATATCGATCCCTCCAGAATGTTGACCATAACGGATTCTAGTCCTACCAGGAACGAAGGTGCCCATGCCGTCAATCGTAAGTAAGCTGGCGGCAAATTTCAGACGCATCAAGCCGTGCCCCTTCTCGGCGTCCTTCGCGAACACTCGGCGTCCTTCGCGGTTAAGCTCTTGATCTCCCCTCGAGCTCTCCAACAACTTTGCGCGAGAGCATAGTGCATACCTGGCCGGGAAAGCAATCGCCCGCACCAGCGCCGGTACGCGCACCTGGGACCGCGTTCATATAGCGTTCATCTTCGGTACGCTAAACTCGAAGCGAGTCCGCAACGAATGCACAAAGCCACAATCCTGTTCAATCCCAATTCCGGACGCCCCCAGCGCGATGCCGAACTGAACCACGCCATCGGAGTCATCCAGTCGGCCGGCGTCCGCACCGAACTTACAGTTTGCCGCTCGAGCCAGGAAGCCACCGACAACGCGCGCTGCGCCGTCGCCGCCGGCAGCGACACCGTCTTCGCCTGCGGCGGCGACGGCACCATCCACGACGTTATTCAAGGATTAGCCGGCACGCCCGTTGCGCTCGCCATTCTTCCCTTCGGCACCGCCAACGCTCTCGCCCACGACCTCGGAATCCCCCTCCGCCCAAGCGTCGCAGCTCAAGTCGCGGTCAACGGTAAGAGCAGGGTCCGCCGTATCCCTCTCGGCCGCGTCGAGTATGAGGATTTCAATGGCAAGTCCGCGTCCCGCTACTTCACCGTAGCCGCTGGAATCGGAGTCGACGCCCACCTCTTCTACAAGCTCACCGCCGAACTCAAAAATCGCTCCGGCATGGCCGCCTACTACCTCAAAGCCTGGCAGCTCTGGGCGACCTATAACATGCGCCGCTTCGAAGTGGAATATTCCAGCGCCAGCGCCCACCGCCAGCAAGCTTCCCTGACCGAACTTCTCGCGGTAAGAATCCGCTTCTTCGGAAACATTCTGCGCGAACTCGTCCCCGGAGCCTCGCTCGACTGCGCCGACCTGCGCGTCGTCATGTGCCGCACCGCCAGCCGCACCGCCTATCTGCAATACGTCGCCGGAGCGCTGATCGGCCGGCCATGGAGCATCAAAGGCATCGATCTGGTGAGTTGCTCGGAAGTTGTGTGCCGGTTACCAAATCAAAGCAGCGGTGACGGCCCCAACGAAGAGCGCGTTTACGTCGAAGCCGACGGCGAACTCCTCGGCCGCCTCCCCGCCCGCATGACCATGCAGCCCGACGCCCTGTCGCTGGTCGTGCCCGCTTCCTAAATTAGCGAAGCGCTCACTTCGGATCGGTCCTGTAACTCCAAAACTGCGCCATTTTGTCCTGCAACACATGAAACGACGCTTCATGCACCGCAGGGGTGGAGCGCGTCGCCGAATCTTCGCGCACGGCGTCTTCGATCAAGTGGTGCAACGGCGCCAACTCGCACACTGGGTCCGTCGCGCCGGCATCGCCCGTCAGCAGAAAAGCCTGGCATCGGCACCCGCCAAAATCTTCTTTCCTCCGATCACACGATCGGCACGGCTCTGGCATCCAGTCTTCGCCGCGAAATTTTTGAAAAGCCGCCGAACTCCGCCATATCCACTCGAGCGAATGTTCCCGCACATTGTCAAAGCTCAGGCCCGGAATCACGCCCGCCGCATGACACGGCAGCGCCCGCCCAGCAGGATCGATCAGCAGCAACTGCCGTCCCCAGCCACCCATGCAGGCCTTCGGAAAGCGGGCGTGATAGTCGGGGACAACCATGTCGATACGAACCTTGCCCCGCAGACGTTCTTCCGCCGCCTTGACCACCGTCACCGCACGATCAAGTTGTGCGCGTGTCGGCAGTAAAGCCGAACGGTTCTTGAGCGCCCATCCGTAATACTGCGCGTGCGCGATTTCCATGCGATCGGGATGGAGCGCCTCAAGCGCGGCAATCATCTGCTCCAGGTGATCGACGTTCTGACGATGCACAACCAGGTTGGTGGTGAACGCAATTCGGTGCTCCCGAATCCATCCCGCTACTTCGATCTTGTGCGCGTGGGCGCGGGTGCCCGCGATCCAGTTCGCCGGGCCTTCATTCGAATCCTGAAAGCTGAGTTGAATATGGTCCAGTCCCGCCGCGACGAGCTGGGCCAGCCGCTCCCGCGTAAGCCCGATGCCGGAAGTGATCAGGTTCGTGTAGAGGCGAGACTGACGGGCGCCGCCGATCAATTCAGTCAGATCGGGACGCGCCAGCGGTTCGCCTCCGGTGAGGTGCAGATGCAACACGCCAAGCGCCGCCGCCTCGCCGAAAACGCGCAACCAGTCCGCCGTTGCGAGTTCCTCTTTCCGCGAAATCAGCTCCAGCGGGTTCGAGCAGTACACGCAGTGCAGCGGGCAGCGATGCGTGATCTCGGCAATCAGAGCCAGCGGATGGGAAGATTGAGACATTTAGTCATTGAATCACTTAGTCATTGAATCAATCACTCAATCCCTGAATCCTAAGTCCCTCGATGACTCAATAGTCAACGATCCGCTTATCGTGCAACTGCTCCAAAAATACGCGCACCTCGGTGCGAATCTTCCCTTTTGGCGCCAGCATGAACTGCGTTTCAAGTTTCTGCACAATTTCCGCCAACGAAAAATGCCCGTCGCAGAGTTCAAGGACGATGCGTCCCGTTCCCTCCACGCGGATCGCGCCTTCCGGAAACAGCACAACCGGCGTCTCGGTGGTTCCACCCCATCGACATCCCGCCGCGAACCGCGGAACGCTCCCTTCGGTCAACTCAGCCACGATTTCCCTCGTTCTCGAATTCAATCCGAAACGCCCCCGGCGGCGGCCATCCCGGCTCGACATACGCGAAATAGAGCGCGTCAAGCTGCGCCCAAAGAATGTCGCACTTGTCACGCACCGCTTGCATCACGCGTTCCTGGTCGGCGCGTGTAGCGGCGTGATCGAACGCATACTGCATTGCAAACGCCGCGTCCTCGGGCGCTTCCGTGAGCCGCGCCTCAAAGTAGTCCAGCCCTGACGCCAGCCACGGATAGTGCGCCCGCAATTTCTCCATGCGCAGCGTAATCAGGTCGCGCGAAAAAAGTTCGGTCAGCGACGACGCTACACATTCAAGAAAAGGCCGGGTTCGCACCAGGTTCAGATATTCGTTTCCAATAAAGCGCGTCGCCGGCAAGACCTCGTCTCCGCGTATCACCCGCTCACGATCGAGTCCGGTAGCTTCCGCCAGCTTGATCCAGCGCAGGATCCCGCCGCTGCGATTCTCGTCTCCGTCGTGATCCACAATGCGCTTCCGCCAGACACGCCGAAATGCCGGATCCGTCGCCCGCGAAAGAATGATCGCGTCTTTCATCGGAATAATCGACTGATAGTAATAACGATTCAGCGCCCAGGCCTGCAACTGGCCGCGACTGAGCTTGCCTTCGTGCATCAGCAAATGGAATGGATGTTTGTAGTGATAGCGCTCTTCGCCCATCTGGCGCAACGCCGCGCGCAATTCATCGAACGACAGCTTGGCGGCGTTCGGCGTATCGTTTTCGGAAGCTACAGTTCCAGTTGCCAATTGTCCTCCGCCACTTCCCAGCCTGCCGCTCGCACCGCCTGATGTTCGGGACTCGTCTCGTTCAGCATCGGATTCGTGTTGTTGAGATGAATAAATATCTTGCGCCCAACTTTACTATCTTTCAGCAGCCGCAAACTTTCTTCCACCGGAATGTGCCCCATCTGGTGCGCCGTCTCGCCGCTGCCTTGCAAGCGCGTCAGCTCATCGTCGCTCCAAAAAGTGCCGTCGAACAAAAGCACGTCCGCGCGATCAATTTTTTCTAACAACGCATCGCTGAGGCTGCCGACGGCGGGAATATAGGCAACCCGCTTCCCCCCAGCGGATTCGAAGAACAACGCCGCCGACGCTTCATCAGGTGCCAGGCTCGCAGGCTCACCCTTCACATATTTCGGATACCGTCCTGAAAGGTAGTGGACCTCGCATCGTAATCCTGAATCTTTGCCATCGGCGGATTGCAGCGGAAACGACGCTCCCGAATTCATGGCGGTCCACACAACCTGCGGCTCCACCCGGTTCAGCATTCCAAACATGCTGTTCTCTTCCCGCAATATCCGCAAGATCGAGGGCGCGCCATAAACGCGCAAGGGCTGAAGTTCGCGGAGGAGGAGCAACCCTAGAACATGGTCAAGATCGGCGCTTCCCAATACCACGCCGGCAATCGGAGAGTCGCGCAGCGCCCGGGGATGAAGTTCAGGAGAACGTTCGATCTGCGAGGCCAGATCGGGAGACGCTCCGGCCAAAAACCAGGCGCCGCCGTCCGCGCTCAGCGCGAGTTGCGCCTGGGAACGCGCCTTGCCTGGAAATTTCTTGTTGCGCGCAGCAACGCAGTTTCCGCAGCCGCAATTCCACTGCGGGAAACCACCCCCGGCCGCAGAACCGAGGATCTGAATGCGCATCGTCAGTCTTGAGTCGTGACGGATTTAGAGTTGAGCGCTCACGTAGGAGTTAATTTCGCAGCAGAGAACGACTTCTTCGAACACCGGACTGGTCCAAGCCATAACCTTCACCCTTTACTTAGGAGATTTTCTCGCCAAGCGCTTCCGCTCGACGTGAGGATTGTCGAAATCATACCATCCCCGGCGTCGCAGTCAACGGATAATGTGGTCGGCGGTATGGCCCCAAAGAGCCATTTCGCTGGCTCCGGCCACGGATTTGCCGATTCACTGTAACAGATTGAAATAATTATAGTTAGCCAGCCGCCAATCGTCGACTCCTGTTGCCAGTCAAAAAACCGCCCTCGGGGCCGAGCGGAGGGTAGCGGTTCGGCGTTTACCTGAAGCTGATCACACCGAACAAACCGTTGGCGTTGTTCTTGGGCCCTGCCGTATAGAAGAGCTGGTTGGTCGCGCCATTGGCAGCCGAACCGCCGCCAAACTCGATCCCCCATAGCTGGTTAATCTGGTAAGGCTTGCCTGTGGTATTGACCACCGCGCCCACCAACGCGCCGCTCGTCAAGTTGAAGCCGTTGATGGTTCCGGTGTTGGTGTTGTTGCTCACCAGCAGCGTGCCGCTCAGCGGTCCAAAGTTCGAAGGCGCCACGGCAAATCCCCACGGCTGATTTAGCGGCGTGCCTGAGATCAGAGTCTTTACGAACGTGCCATCCTCTTTGAAAATGTCGACGTACCCACCCGCGCCGCCGCTCGTCGCCGCAAAAGCAACGTAGACCTGGCCGCCAATATCCTGAATGCCGAACGGAGCGAAGCCAGCGGGAAGCTTCGTGTCGGTGAACGACTTGATAAATTTGAACGTGCCGTTGTAGATGTCCACCTTGTTATTGGCGAAATCGGCCGCGAATAGAAAGTTGCCGGATGGCTTGTTCGTGACCGCCAGCCCGGTATAGGAGGCGTGGGTGCTGGAGTTATTCACGCCAATCAAAGCGTTGTTCGGATCGAAATGCGACCAGCCGCTGATGGTGCCGTCGAGCGTCACGAAAAGAAATGCCGAAGTCCAGTTGTCGATCTGGAATTCCGCGGAGCCGTTATAGACAATGCCCGTCGGCGACCCCAAACCCGCGCCCGAAGCGCTCGGGATGTTGACCACGAGACTCTGCTTCACTCCAGTGCCGTCGTACAACGTCGACAGACCCGAGCCCGCGTCGCTCAGCCAGAACGGATTGCCGGGCCCGTACGCCAGTCCCCAGGGATTGACCATCTGCGGATCAATATGTTTGCCGGTGCCGGTATTTTTCACCAGCGTCGTGTTGACATAGTGCGTGGCAGCGGCGGCGGTCGTGGAAGCAAGCGACAGCGCAAGCACAAACAGCGCGACGATTGAGAGATAGCGGCGGACCAATTGCATCACGGAAAATCTCCTTGAATCGAAAATTGATTGCGGTAGGGAGGACCAGAATCTGCTCACCAGCAGGCGGGAGAATTCTAGCGGGGAGCTGGGTCTGGTTTGTCAGGAAGATGTCAGGGATTTGTAAAATTCTTGTCACCATGGGGCGCGGGCGCCCTCGCCCGCGGCAGTTGATGTTGATTTTGATGTTGAAAATTTACGTTTGATCTCGCCCGGTGCGATCGTACCCATTGCAGCGAGCACTACTGCACCGCTTCGAGCAAGCCCTGCTCGGCCTTTTCCTGGCACTCAATGCAGTGCCGCGTCCACGGAACGGCATCCAGTCGCTTGGCGTTGATTTCTTTGCCACACGAAACGCATTCACCAAAGCTGCCTTCGCGAATCCGAGCCAGCGCCCCATCCACCATGTTGAGTAATTGCCGGTCGTTGTTGCTCTGACTGAAAAGAAATTCTTTATTGTAAGAACTAGCCGCGCGATCGGCGGGATCCTGCGTCGCCTCTTCGTCGGCGGTGCGACCGTCCTGTTGATTGCGCACAACCATGTGCCGCAATTCCTGCTGCCGGGTCTCGAGTTTCTTTCTAAACGTTTCCAGCTTCTTCTTATCCATGATTGCAGCCTGCGCTCAAACACCCACCCTATTCCCGGTTACGATCTCCCCGCGAAGTCAAGCGAGTATCGTAAGCGCGAGAGAGAGGAAGCGTCAACTGGCTGGGAACTCCGGGTAGCACATGATAGGTCCGGTTGAGATAGCAGGTGAGATGTTCGCTTTGCGGACACTGGTTTGAGACCCGGCGGCGTCCGGTGTGGCGAGAGACTCTCCGCAGTCGCGACGGCGTGGCGACGCCTGACTGCTCATCGGCATCCTCAATTTCTTTGACAGGTTGGGCGCTGCCCTGGCTCTGCTTAGATCCGCGAGGAGGTCTTTAATTCGTGGAGGGCGACTTCTCGAAGCGCTTCTTCCAGTTCGTTGGTCTCTTGCTTGGATGCGAGCGCGGGATGTTTCGCTAGTTCCAGAAGTCTGGTGTTGATGGCGTAGCGGGCTTGCTCGCAGATTTGGCGGAGCTTTGCGGGGTCGTGCTCGCGGAGTGCGGCCCAGTACGGGGTCTTCCAGTCAGTTTCCATGGGG
>JAYUJG010000352.1:0-3915 GCA_043765355.1 Acidobacteriaceae bacterium
AGCCAGTTCAAATTCTCAAAAAGCAATTTCTGCCCAAAACGTTTTCCGGCGCCAGCGAGTTGAATCATCTCCGCTTCTTATTTTCGCAGGTGTGGCGGAACGATATAGTCTTTCGCGCATTAGAAGCGATCTCGAGGAGGAGCTCACCCGGTCGCGCGCAGCCGGATGCTCGATCAAGGTTTCGCAGCCAGCGCCAGCTTGCCGAAAACCTTCGGACCATTTACAGGAGGGACGCTGGATATGGGCCACAGCGCGTTGCCCGATTGCCCGGAGGTCGGCTGTCAGCGCCTCGGGATCTCGCTGCTGGATTCGCTGCAAAGCGTTCCCGTAGAACTTCGGTCACAACGCGAGTCATCGGTTCGCCCGTGGCCTGAGCGATTCGCCTGAGCCGATCATGCCGATCTCCTGTACGACGAACACGGTCTTCCGCGATGATCGTGGATTCGTCGCCTTTGATCGCCATTCTGTCCAACGAGGCGGATGCAGAATTCTACATCCAGGCGATTAGCCGGACCCCCCGGCTGACCGCATTTCCGCGGGAAACTCTGTCGAGCTTTCGATTGGGATCGAGAGCCAGTTTCCGGCTGAGGTTCTCCTGCAACGCGACGCGTTATTTCGCCGCCTTGGCATCGTGATCCAACCCGTGACGTGACGGTCGAGCAATCGCATTTGGCGCAGCAGGCGCAAGGGGCTCAATTTCGGCGATTGCTTTGCGTACGCCCTGGCTAAGGACACCGGGGAGCCACTACTTTTCAAAGGGGGCGGCTGCGGGAAAACAGGCATTGTCTCCGCACTGGTGGAGGTAGCATGGGGGGCCGGGCGTCGTCCGTTGTACAAAACGAAGCCAGTCAATTCCCCGGATGGTATTCGCGCTCGGTGTGCCCTTGCAGTTGGGACGGGTAAAAGTAGACCTCGCGCAGTTCGCCAGTGCTGTAACGCTGCGCCTCGTCGCTAAAATGCCGGGACGGCGGATGACCACTCTCGCCGCCTGCCGTTACGGCTTTGGCGTGCACTTTGTCACCGAATTCCACCACGGCGACGAAGCTGTTGCCACTGGTCCCATACCATTTCTTAGTGCCCGGATACGAGCGCGCGCCAAACGAAGCCAACGATCCCCAGATTGCCGAGGTGAACCCGACCGGGATGCTCGGCGCCGCGTCGTTGAACGGTTGGACAATGTCGCCGTTGATGCGCTGGAATCGATTGATCTCGCCCCACGGCGTCTTCCATGTGCCGAAGTCGGTTTCGAGTTTATCGGAGGCTGCCACCAGCGATTGCAAAGGACTATCGGGCGACCGCCTTAGCTCTTCACCCCAGAAAACCGCCAGCGAAGTCGGAACACTGCTCACAGACCAGCGCAAGTCCCAAGTCCGCAGCAAAGCCACCTGCTCGGCGAGTTTTGCTTTGAGCGGATTCGAAGCCGGCAAACTGTTCCAAGCCTGCACCAACTCCGGAATCGGCTGCTCAAACCACGGCAGGTAGGAATCATAGGCCGCGGCAATGAGCGAGTCGAGCGTAAAATCTTTAGTGTTCCGCAGGACGCGGATGGCGTGTAATCCACGCGCGGATTCGCCGCCGCTCTCCACATAAACAGGGTAGTCGGCCTGCTTCGGACTGCTCGGTCCGGCCGCCGACCACGGCCAGTTATTGCAGTTGTAGAGCCAGCCGCTTTGCGGATTGAATAAGTGCGGCGTCTCGTCGATGGAAAGAAGCCCTTTCCATTCCGTTGCCGGATTGCTGCCATCTACCGGCTTGGTCCAATCGAAGCTGACATCGCGTTTGGGAATGAAGTTGCCGTGAAAATAAGCGATGTCACCATCGGCATCGGCGAAGATCGTGTTGTTTGAGGAGTTTGCTTTGATCTCCATCGTCTGTAGGTACTGTTTGTAGTTAGTGGCTTTGGTGCGCGTATAGGATTGCGTCAACGCCTGCACGGGTAACTGCATCAGCCGGATGCTCACCCACTTGCCGTTCTCTTCCCGGATGATTGGCCCGTGCTGGGTGCGATAGACGGTAAATTTCTTCTCGTCCATCCCGTGACCGGTCGAGAAAAGCACGGTGATCTGCTTTTTGGCGATGGGACGCTGCTGGTTGCCGTATTTATAAAAGAAGCGGCCTTCTTTTTGCGTGACGGTTTCCAGGTACTCATCCACGGCATCCACTCCACTGGAGGTATGCATCCAACCGGCGCGTTGGTTGAAGCCTTGATAGATGAAGAACTGACCCCACGTTACCGCCCCGTAGGCGTTCAGTCCCTGCTCGCTGGTCATCTGCAGCTCAGAGCGAAAGAAGAAGGACGTGTGCGGATTGATCAGCAGCAGAGCGTGGTGCGCGCCAGTGTTGGAGGGCGCGATGGCTATACCATTCGATCCACTGGGTTCAACTGGAAACGCGTCTTCATCCGAGGGTATTTGGCTCACGGGCGTCTTACCGTAGAATGCCTGCAGATGGCGCAAGCTGACGCGCTCGATGTCGCCACCGATGCTCCCTTCCGTGAAGCTCAGCGCCATCCACGGCTCAAATCGTTGGATCACTCGGGGTTTAACTTCGGGGTGTTTAAAAAGGTAATAATTCAAGCCGTCGGCGAACGCGTTCATCAGGGCCTTGAGCCAGGGAGGGCTGGCGGAGTACTGCTGTTTGAGCTCAATTGGATCAATGAACAGTTTCATGCGCAGGTCCTGATAAATCCTCGGCTCGCCTTCGGCTTCGGCCAGGCGGCCCATTGAATTCAGATAGTTGGTCTCCACGCGATTGAAGTCGTCCTCGGCCTGGGCATAAATCATGCCGAACACCGCCAGCGCGTCGGTTTTCCCGTGGACGTGCGCGATACCCCAATCGTCGCGTGTGATCGTAACCGCGCGGGCCTCCTGCTCCCAGCGAGCGGCTTCTGCCGGGCGGGCTGCCTGGAATGCGAACGCGGGGGTGGTGACAAGGAGAAAAGCGAATGGGCAGAGCGTGTTCTTCATGACTGCTGTCACTCTAGTTTATGCTGGCGTCCGTAGCTCGACTTGTGTCCGACTTAGCAGGCGTCACGCCGGAAGGCGAGTAGCGCCAGCACTAGAGGCGATTGACGCACCCACTAGCGCCCAATACTCGCGCTCGCCCTGGTTTAAGCCAACGGGAGCGGGACCGGAACGGTGTTGGGCACGGAGGTCCTGACGCACGCGGACGGCTGGCTCCTGGTTGTAGCCGTTGGTTCCTCTAGCGGGTCACTTCTTTTTGATAGCTCCGTCGATCGCGCGCCGCACATCGTCCCGGTCTGCGCGCATTTCGTCGTACCATCCGCCCTGCTTCTGATTCCGCTTATCTTCATCTTGAACCAGGTGCGCAAACCGATCGAACTCGAATGAGCAACTGGCTGGATGAAAGGTCCAGGCGTTCGTCGCCTCGACGAAATCCACTTCTCGCACACAGGAGTAGCCCTTGGCTGAAGAGATCGTCACAAGATAACTGCCGGGATCTGGATCGTTGATCGCAGCTTCGCCTTTCCCTGGTGCGAAACGATCGGTGTAGGTTTTTCCGTTATACAGTCCCGCCAAACGGATCCACCAGGTTTCATCAGGCGGTGCGGGAGTCTCCAGCTTTACCGCCAGTTTTGCTTTGACGTGATCGCTGATCATGCGCCGTCCGCTCAATGCGACTACTTCAAACTGGTTCGCGTGATCCACGGTTAGCTGTTTGAAAATCTCCGCTTCACCGCACACGACTCTAACCTCGTACTTGCCGAACGGAATCTGCTCGCTTGCCAGACCTTGAAAACGATCGCTGTACTGCTGGCGCGCGCCGTTTCTCTCGGCGGCGGTTCGGAAGCTGTCCACCTGACAGCCCTGGACTGGCTGCCCGAGTGGACCCACCGCGAGGATCGTCACGTCAGCAGCTCGGGCCGCTGCGATCAAAGTCGCGAAACCCAGAATC
>JAYUJG010000353.1:0-3599 GCA_043765355.1 Acidobacteriaceae bacterium
AAGGCCGAGCAATATTTGAGGAAGGCGGTCGAGACCGATCCAGCCAACTTGCTTGACGTCTATGATCTGGCGCTGGCGTACCTTGCGGCCGGGCCGACCGAAGATGACGTGAATGGGCTCTTCTTTATTGCGCGCGCATCGAACCTGGCGCAGGGATCTGGCAAAGAGCAGATTGCAAAATTTGGCAAGAGCAAATATACGAAGTATCACGGAACCGATGAGGGATGGAGCGACGTGCTGGCGATGACTGCTACGGCGTCAGTCCCGTCGGCCGGATTCACGATCAAGAAGTACGTGCCTCCGACTCCGGCCGAACAAGCCGCGGCACTGGTCAAGAGCAAAAAAGTTGAAGAGATGAGCTTCGCGGAGTGGCAGATGGTGCTTTCCGATGGCGCTCCCGAAGACGTCGACAAGGTGTGGGGCGTACTCAAGGGAAAGCCGCTGCAGATGGTGGGGCATGTGATCGGCATCGACACCACCGACCAAGCGACAACGAAACTACAACTGGCGGGCAGTTCGGATGATATCGACGCCAAGCGCGCGGATATCGATCTGACCATGACGGCGGCGATTCCAAAGAAAGACATGCCGGCGGCGGATGCGGATTTCCAGTTTCAGGGAACGCCGGTCTCATACGTGGCGAAGCCGTTTGTGATGACCATGGATGAAGGCGCGTTGCTGGTGGCGGCCAAGCCGAAACCGGCGAGGCCTCCGGTGCACAAGAAGCCTGCGGCACACTAAAGGCGAGGTGTCAGGTTCCAGGTCTCAGGAAAACAAAAGGCGGTCCTTTTCGGGGGCCGCCTTCTTATTGGAGGTGGGGAAGGGGGGATTAGCGGGCTTGTTTTCTTTCGAGCGAGAGTGGACTGGCGCTGCGTGGCGGACGCTTGGCTCCTGCGCGTAGGGGGCGAACGTCGATCTTCAGCTCTTGCATGATTCGGCTGAGGGTGTTGCGGTGCATATCGAGTTGGCGCGCCGCTTTGCACTGATTGCCACGGTTTTCTTCAAGCACGGTCACGATGAAGCGTTTTTTGAATTCGCGGACGGCTTCGGAATAGAGGATGTTGCTTTTGTACATCTGAAGAATGAGTGCTTCGAGTTGATCTTTCACTGCTGCCTCGTTTCTGCATCTGCTGGCTATGAAACCGTAGCGCTGGCGTCTCGCCGGCTGTCGCGGGGGGCGGCTTGCCTCACCGGGCAGGCATCTTATCCCCCTTGTGCGGGCGGGACCGCCCCCACTACAGCCGCCGGGACGGCGGCGTTACCAAACCTTTACTTTGTGCGCGCCTGCGGCGGCTGAATTGCTCCTGCTGCCGAGTGCACTTGCCGCATGTAGTCCAAGCCCTGGTAAAAACGCTGACGCAATTCCGAGGGTGCCAGCCAGATGGCGGCTCGTCCGCCCACCAGAAAATAAGGAGCGAACTCGGAGCCCACCAGCCACTTTGCAGCAGGCGCGAATGTGGTCATGGCGGTCAGCACGACGGCCACAACCAGAACTCCTCGCAGCAAGCCGAGGACCGCACCCAGAAACCGGTCAATGGTGCTGAGGCCGGCCTTCTTCATTGCCCAGCGCGCGATCCGTCCAGCGATGTTGGCTAGAATCAGGACCGCGAAAAAAATAATCAGGAAAGCAGCGATTTCGCCAACCCACGGCGATTTCAAATGAGGCGCGAACCAGCCGGCCAGGCGATGATACTGCCAGGCCGCCAACAGGTATCCGACGACCAGGCCAGCCAGTTTGAAGGCTTCGTGGAAGAAGCCCGCGATGGCTGCGGCGGTCACGGAAAATACCAGAAAGCCGACGATGATCCAGTCCGCGATGCTCATGCGGACTAAGTCTCCAACTCGCGTCCCGTCAATTGACGATATGCCCCGAGATATTTTTCGCTCGTCCGCAGCGCAACTTCATGGGGGAGGGCGGGCGCGGGCGGTTGTTTTTTCCAGCGAATTTGTTCGAGGTAGTCGCGTACATATTGCTTGTCGTAGGAATTCTGCACCTTGCCCGGTTGATAGGTGTCGGCCGGCCAGAAGCGCGAGGAATCCGGTGTGAGTACTTCGTCCGCCAGGGTGATGCCCTGGGCGGTTTGTCCAAACTCAAACTTGGTGTCGGCGATGATGATGCCGCGCTGACGGGCGTAGTCGGCAGCCTTCCTGTAAATGCTCAGGGTGAGGTCGCGAAGCTGGCGGCTCAGTTCAGGATCGACCAGCGTGCACATCTCTTCGAAGGAAATGTTGATGTCGTGACCGGTGGTGGCCTTGGTGGCGGGAGTGAAAATCGGTTCCGGGAGCTGGTCGGACTCGTGCAATCCGGCGGGAAGTTGAATGCCACAGACGGAGCCGGAAGCTTGGTACTCTTTCCAACCGGAGCCGGAGAGGTATCCGCGGGCGACGCACTCGACGGGAAACATATCGGCGCGCATGACCACCATGGAGCGGCTGCGGAGTTCGTCGGCGTGCTGGTGAATGGCGGCCGGGTAGCGACTCACGTCGGCGGTCACGAAGTGGTTGGGGACGATATCCTTGAGGAAGTCAAACCAGAATAGCGAGATCTGGGTCAGGACGCGGCCCTTGTGCGGGATGCCAGTGGCCAAAACGTAGTCGAAGGCGGAGATGCGGTCTGTGGCCACGAACAGCAGGTGGTCGTGGTCGAGTTCGTAGACGTCACGGACTTTGCCGCTGGCGTGCAGCTTCAGCTCAGAGTAGTCGGTGCGCAACAGGACGGGATCGAGAATCTGGGAGCTCATATGGTTGGTCAGCGTTTGGTTAACACGTTTGGTCCGCCGGTAAATTCACCGGTAAAAAACTTTGCGTATTCTAGCTGTCGCTAGAGATTTGTCAATGTTTTCCTTGGGCAGGTTTCGGAGAGCGGGATGCGTTCGCTGCGAAAAGAGTTGACAGTTCCAGTGTAAGGCAGAAGGCTTGCCCACGGCTTGGTTTCGAGGGGCGGGTATGTGGAAAAACTGAGGAAGGCTCTGGAAAAAAAGGCAGCGGGTAATGGCTTAAAAAACAAGAAAAGGATGGATTCGTCAAGTCCGGCGCCAGATATTGTTTCATCGCTCTTGAATCGTCGATCACCGCCTGAGGCAACGATTCCGGAGTAGACGATCTGGTCCGGGCGAGAGCGCGGCTACGGGGGCAGGGAGAACTGAGGTTTGTGAACCTTGTTGGCTGCTCTCACAACGGCTGACTCGGCCTGCGAGAGTGGTTAAGAATGGCTCCGCGATCGCCTATTTCTTTTTCTTCTGTTTCTTGACGTATTCTTCGACTTCGAGGACCGTCTTGCGGTGGTCGTCGGCGCTGGAGAGCACGGTGTCGAGCGCATCCGTTAGCAAAAATTCGTACTGGCTGACTTCGTCCGCATTGTCGCCCGGGGCATTCTTGATTGCACGCAGCTTGGATTGAAATTCGGTGTCGGCGTCGATCACGATCTTGAGGGGCTTGCGAATATCGTTTTTGCGGCCTACGTACATGTCGATGTTGTCGTTGAGTTCGTCATACACGGCCAGGAAGTCTTCGAGCATGTCGTGGGTCTGGTGGGCGCGGTCTTTTGTCTTGGGATCGCTCCGCATTTGCTCAAGTTTTGTCATGCGATCCCGCGAAAA
>JAYUJG010000354.1:0-3769 GCA_043765355.1 Acidobacteriaceae bacterium
ACTCTTCCCGAAGGTGCCTGCGCCGTGCGCCGCCGCACCACCAGCACCCGCAGCGCCGGTGTCAGCGTGATGGCCAGCACGGCCGCCACCACCATCGCAAAAGTCTTGGTGTATGCCAGGGGGCGAAATAGCTTTCCTTCCTGGCCCTCCAGAGCCAGCACCGGCAAAAAGGCTATTGCGATGACAAGCAGCGAGAAGAAGGTTGGCCCAACTACTTCTTTCACCGCCCGCAGCACCACGTCGGTAGAAGAAAACGGTTGGCCCGCGCGTTCGTGGATTTCCAGCTGGCGGTGAGTCTGCTCTACAACAACGATTGCCGCATCGACGAGTTCGCCGCAAGCAATCGCAATTCCGGCCAGCGACATCACATTAATGCTTACGCCCGCCCAGTGCAACGGGATAAACGTCAACAGCACAGTTACGGGAATGGTGATCACGGGAACCGCGATGCTGGGAAAATGCCAGAGGAAAATCACGATGATGACGACCACCGTTAGCATCACTTCGAGCAACGTCATGCGGGCATTCGAGATCGCCCGCCGGATCAGCTCGGACCGGTCATACACCGGCACAATCTTCAAACCGTGCGGCAAGCCGGGCTCGATTTCCTTCAACCGTGCCTTGACCCGGTCAATGACGTCAAGGGCGTTGCTGCCATCGCGCATGACCACGGTTCCGGAGACCACTTCGCCCGTGCCGTTCAGATCGGCGACCCCGCGCCGAATGTCCGGACCGAGAACAACCTTGCCTACATCTTTGATCCGAATCGGTGTTCCGTCTGCGGAAGCGAGAACGATTTCCTCAATGTCTTTCGCAGACCGAATATATCCCCGGCCGCGGATCATATATTCCGCACCGCCGAATTCGAGCAGGCGCGCTCCCGTCTCTCGGTTGCCCGCCCGCACCGCCTCCGCTACCCGCGTGATCGCGATTCCGTAGGATCGCAGGCGGTTGGGATCCACGTTGACCTGATACTGCTGGCCGAACCCGCCGAGGGACGCAACCTCGGCTACGCCCGGCACTGCTTTCAGGTAGTACCGCAGGTACCAGTCCTGATACGACCGCAGTTCGCCCAGGCTGTGCTGCCCAGACTCGTCTTTGAGAACATACTGAAAAACCCATCCCAGCGCCGTTGCATCCGGCCCAATTTCAGTTTTCACGTCCGGCGGCAGCTGCGTCGTAACTCCGGAGAGATACTCTAAAGTCCTTGATCGCGCCCAATAAATATCGGTACCTTCTTCGAACACTATGTAAACGTAGGAAAACCCAAAGTCGGTCACGCCGCGCACCGTCTTCACCCGCGGCGCGCCCGTCATCGCGGCAATGATCGGATAAGTAACCTGGTCCTCGATGATGTCGGGGCTGCGGTCCCATTTTGACAACACGATGACTTGGGTTTCGCTCTGGTCGGGAGTGGCGTCCAGCGGCAGTTGTGTGACCGACCAGACTCCCCAAAAACAGCCTGCGACGACGAGCGCGAACACCAGAGACTTGTTTCGTACCGAGAAGTCGATGACGCGATTAATCATGATCGCGACTCAGAGCGCGCGCAGAGCTGGCCGTGCTCGTGATCTTCACTCCTGCGTACTTGGCGGGGTCGCCATGAAATGCTCTTTGGCATTTCTCTGAACAGAACAGGAAAACTTGCCGTTTGTAATTTTCCTGGCGCCCTTCCGCCGTGGATTTTCCTGGGTTGATCGACATGCCGCAAACTGGGTCTCGCTCCGGGTCGATGTCCCGATCCATAGCTCGAGCGGTTTGGTCCGTCGGTGCTGCGGCTGCCAGCGCGGAGGAACGCATGCGGCTTTCCGAATCCACCAAAAAATTGCCGGAAGTGACCACCCGGTCCCCCTCCTTCAGCCCGTGCGCAATCGTGATCCGATTCCCAAACGCGGTTCCGATCTGTACCTCGCGAGGCTCAAACACCCCTTCGCTGGATTCTACGTACACAATCTTCTTCGTACCGCTGTCGAGAATGGCTTCCTGCGGAACTGAAAGTCCGGCAGGAGCCTTGCCGCTGAACTCCAAGTCCACAAACATGTCCGGACGCAGCAAGAATCCTGGGTTGTCAGCTTCCAGCCGGAGCTTCAAGGTGCGCGATTCCGGATCGAACAGGGGCGGGCTCTGGCTTACACGGGCGTATAACGTCCGCGACATCTCCCGCACCGTAACTTTCACCCGGGTGCCCGCGGTGACTGCCTTGGCTTCCTCGCCGTACAGGTCCGCCAGGATCCAGACCTTGCTCAGATCGGCAATGCGGTAAAACTCACTTCCATTTTCGAAACGCTCGCCGGGAGCAATGGTTCGCACCAGGACGATGCCGTCGATGGGAGAGGAGATTGTAACGTCGCGGGTGATCTGACGGTTCTTGGCCAGATCCTTGATTTGTAGCTCGCCCATTCCCAGTGCGCGCAGTTGCTCCTCGTTAATCCGCATCGAGGCGTCGCCCATCTTATTGGGATCGGCCGGCTGATCGCGCCCAGTTTTCATGCGGTCCAGGCTGGTAACGGAGCTGATGTAAGCCTGTTCGGCGTTGCGAAATTCCTTGCTGTAAACCGTCGCCAGCAGTTCGTTCTGTTTTACCACGGTTCCCGGAGGGTTGTTCTCCAGCGACCGCACCCAGCCCTCAGTCCCAGCCATGACTCGATGGACGCGGGTTTCGTCGGCCTCCACTCGTCCGGTGGTGCGGATCATTCGGGTGCCGGAATTCTTCTCGACAGCTTCTGCCCTTACTCCAACCAGTTGCTGGGTTTCGGGGCCGACCCTCACCGCACCGGGCGGAAGCTGGAGCTTGGCGCCGACATCTTCGCCTTCGTAGACGGGCACCAATGCCATGCCGCAGTCGGGAGCGATGCCTGGCTTATCCGACCGATAGGAGGGATGCATGGGATCAACGTAGTACTGAACCCGCTTGGTGGCCAGTGGCTCCTTCCCGCCGGACCGTCCGCTATAGCGCCCCACCGCGAACGCGGCCAACACGAGGACCAGAGTTGAACCGATTACAATCGACCTATTCATCGTGTCTACCCCCGATGTGGCACCCAGCCGCTCCTATTTTCGGCTGCCAACGCGCAGCCGCGTTCTGTCACTGTAGCTTCGCAAAGCGGGAATCTTCGAGCTTGGGGTTGAGGGTGACGCTCTCAATCTGTATTTTTTCATGGTCTTTGACCCCGTCCACAACAGTCTCTAGAACGTGAGGCACCATCAGGCCACTGATCGGTCGGTAGTCCCGGTAGTAGATCGCTACCGCGTGGAAGCGTCCATCCAGGCGGCGCGGTGTCCCGTCAATTTTCACTTCCAGGAAGGTTGCTGCATCTACCCATATCCGCTCCTCCTGCCCGTTTTTCATGGTCAGCTTGAGCCTGTAGGTGTTGTGACCTTCCACGTTCTCGGTTCCGTCCAATTCAATCTTGGTGCCTTTGGCGGCGTAATCCACCAAAGGACCGTCCAGGTCTGCCTGCAGGGACGCCGCTTTCAGTTCTTCGGCCGAAAATGGCTCCACTTCGTGGCGGTTCAGGAATGGCCTTAGTTTCCAGCCGTTGGTGCCGTCATACACTTGGATCGCAGTCTGGCCAGCGAACTGGATCTCAAGCCGGCTCTTCCGGGGCCGCTTCAATTCCAGGACAAAGGGCAGCTGCACCTGATCTTTCAGCCGCTGAGGAGGCAGCCCCGAAGCCTTCTCATCTTCCGGCATGGGGAAGTTTGCCCGATCCCGGTTGCCGCCAGCATCCATCTTGCCGGTCATCGTAATCCCTTGCACCGCGCGCCA
>JAYUJG010000355.1:0-2855 GCA_043765355.1 Acidobacteriaceae bacterium
AGCAGATTGGATTCCGCGCCGCCGTCCGTTGGGAGTGCATCGAGATGCTGCATACGCTCGTGCCCGGCATGCGACGGATAACGCGCATACAATCCGCGACCGAACGTCGCCTGTTGCAGCATGGTGTGCGCCAGACCTGCGTAGAAGCCTTTGTCGAATCCCTGATGGAAGTTGCGCACCTTCCACAGCTCTTCTTTGATCCAGCTCTGGCTGACGCGTTTCGGATACAAGCCAAGAGTTTTTGCGGAGGAATCATTTTTCACCAACGCCTCGAATGCCGTTTGCGCGGCGATCATGCCGCTCTTCATCGCCAGATGGATGCCCTTGAGGCGTGCGGAATTCAGAAAGCCCGCGGAATCGCCGACGATCATAAAGCCGTCGCCTGCGAGAGCAGGTAGCGCCCACCATCCGCCGTACGGCAGCGACTTCGCGCCGTA
This sequence comes from Acidobacteriaceae bacterium, assembly GCA_043765355.1. Lineage (GTDB taxonomy): Bacteria > Acidobacteriota > Terriglobia > Terriglobales > Acidobacteriaceae > Acidiflorens. The sequence goes on from JAYUJG010000355.1 coordinate 438, forward strand.
GCGGATCATCTTGCCGCCTTCGAGCATCTTGGCGATGAATGGATGCTTTTTGAACTCCTGCAGCACGCGCTGGGGATCGAGACGCGGATCGGCGTAGTCGAGTCCGGTCACGAAGCCGAGCGAGACAACGTTATCTTTGCCGCCGTAAATCCAAGCCCCGCCATACTCTTTCGTCGTGAGCGGATAGCCCATGGTGTAGATGACTTCTCCGGCAGCGACCCGGCCCGGAGGCAGTTCCCACAGCTCTTTCACTCCGACGCCGTAAGTTTGCGGATTGGAATTGCGGGCGAGATCGAATTTTGAAACAAGCTGTTTGGTCAGCGACCCTCGCGTGCCTTCGGCAAGAATGACAACTTTGGCCTTCAGGTCGTAGCCCGGCTCAAAATTTGACTTCTGCTGATTCTGTTTGTCGACGCCTTTGTCGTCGGTGCGCACGCCGACAACCTTGTTGCCTTCGTACAGCGGTTCCGAACCTGCGAACCCTGTGAACACCGTGATACCAGCGGCTTCTACCTTTTCTCCCATCCACTTCACAAAGCGGTTAATGGAGATGACGTAATTCCCGTGATCCTGCAGCGGCGGGGGCGTTACGGGTAGTTTGAAATGGCCGGTAGGAGTCAGATAATGGACGGCTTCCTTGCTGACTTCCGCCTCGATGGGGGCTTCTGTTTCAAATCCAGGAAGCAATTCACGCATCGCACGCGGATCCAGCAGAGCGCCGGAGAGACAGTGCTGTCCAACTTCGCGAGCCTTCTCGAGAACATAAATGTTTTCTTTGCTCAGCGGCGCGTCGGGATGAATCGCGTTGTGCTGATCGATGAGCTGGGAAAGGCGCAGCGCACAAGCCATGCCCGCCGGCCCGCCGCCCACAATCACGACGTCAGCTTCCATCTTGGGACGATCCGGTATATCAAGCGCTTTGCGGAAAATGAGCATGAGACTCTCGCAGGGTCGGACCCATTATGATAAACGGATTCTTAGCGCAATGGGTCGGGTACGGAAAGCTACTTACAAATGCACACCGCAGTTGGATTCTTAACTTCGCGATGGCGGGGAACCGTGCTAGTTCGTTGAGCGGTTGGGTTGTGATAAACGGTGTGTTTGGCGCCTTCGCGCAGCAGGAGACACCCGTGATCATCGAGATGGCGAATCAAATCGGCGCGTTTCAAACTTCACGCCACCGAAACTTTGATTTTTTCCCGAGTAACGCTGCCTCCTGGACGAGGCTGTCCGTTCAGAGTGCGATTCGCTTCCAGTAATAGTTCAACGGCATCCCGAAGGTTCTCTCGCGCTTCCTCCAGAGACTCGCCCTCGCTGATGGCGCCAGGCAATTCCTCCACGTACGCAGTGTAGCCGCCGCCCTCTGGTGGGGAGACTTCTTCGAAAACTGCCGTCAACGTCAAGTCGATGGAAATATTCTACTCCCGAGGGCAAGAAATTGAACCGTGATTCAACCTAAGCGCCTGCCTTTGCCTTCTTAATTTCTTCAATCAAAGGCGGCACAATATCGAACAAATTCCCAACGATCGCGATATCGGCAATCTCGAAGATCGGCGCCTCGGAATCTTTGTTGATCGCAACGATCGCACGCGCGCCTTTCATGCCGACAATATGCTGAATCGCGCCGCTGATGCCGAGTGCGAGGTACAGCTTCGGCGAAACGGTTTGCCCGGACGAGCCGATCTGGCGATCCATCGGAAGCCATCCGTTGTCGCAGATGGGGCGCGATGCCGCAAGCTCTCCGCCAAGCGCAGTCGCAAGCTGCTGCGCCAGTTCAATATTCTTCTGTTCCTTAATGCCGCGCCCGACAGAAACAATAATCTCGGCCTGCGTAAGATCGACGGCCTGCTTGGCCTCCTTGAACCACTCCTCCGGCTGGTTGCGAACTGCCGCGGCGTCAATCGTTACGGCGAAGGTTTCAACGGGTGCAGCCGAGGCGCCGTCTTCTGCTTTGTCACCTCGAAACGATCCATTCTGGAACGTGGCCAGCCAGGGGGGCTCCGATCCGAAACTTACATCGGCGGAAAACTTGCCCTGAAACATCTGCCGTGTGAAAAAGAGCTTCTCACCGTCTTTCCGGTATCCCGTGCAATCGCTGATGACGCAGCGGCCGAGCTGCGTCGCCAGCTTCGGAGCGAAGTCACGCACCTGATAGGTGTGCGGCATCAGCACCAGCGTCGGCTGCTTCGCAGTGATGAGTTGCTTGAGTGCCGCAGTGAACGCGTCAGGGTTATAGCGGCCGAGTGGCGATGAATCCACGGCATAGACTTTGGCAAGCTTCTTGGCAGCAACTTCCCCGGCGAGAGCGGCGATGCCGCTTCCCGCGACAGCCGCTTCGACACTCCAGCCCATATCGGCTGCAATGGCTTGCCCGGCGGCAATGGTTTCCCATGAAACGCGGTTCAACTTGCCTTCGTG
>JAYUJG010000356.1:0-7924 GCA_043765355.1 Acidobacteriaceae bacterium
AGCGGCGGCGGCCTTGCTGGGATTGTTTCGGGAACTGGCGGCGAGCTCGTCGGCGAAGCAGCACTAGAAACCGTCGTTGGTCGTTAGTCGTCGGTCGTTGGCAAGACACTCCGAACGACTAGCGACCATCGACCAACGACTCTTCCTCAGGCTCGGCGACAAATCGGTAGCCTACACCGCGCACCGTTTGCAGATGCCTGGGATGCGCTGGGTCTTCTTCGATGTAGCGGCGCAGCCGCACCACAAAATTGTCGATGGCGCGCGTATCGGTGTCTTCGTGCAATCCCCACACATCTTCCAAAATCGCTTTGCGCGAAACCACGCGTCCTTGGCTTTGCACCAGATAGCGAAGCAACTCGGCTTCCATCACGGTGAGATGGATCGTGTTTCCAAGCGTGCGCAATTCCAGTTCGGCGAAGTCGATCGACTTGGCCGAGAAGAGGAAAGTATCGGACGCGGCCTTCGGTTCGCGAAGTTCGGTGACTGCCGGCTGGTCGGCTTGGCCGGCGGCTGCCGTGTCCGCGTCTTTCATCCACGCGCTGCGGCGTAGCAGGCTCTCGAGGCGTGCAATCAGAATCGCCAGTTCAAAGGGCTTGGGCAGATAATCGTCGGCTCCCGCTGCGAATCCATCGAGCACGTCCTCGGGACGGCCGCGGGCGGTCAGCATCAGAATCGGGACGAAGTTTTTCTTCTCGCGCAGCAGCGCCGCGACATCGAAACCACTCTTGCCGGGCAGCATCACGTCGAGAACAACGACGTCGAAGCGTTCTTTTTTTTTGATTAACTTGTCGAGGGCCGATTCGCCGTCGGCTGCGACTTCTACGGCGTGACCCTCGGCTTGCAGGTTAAAGCGCAGGCCGTCGGCGAGATGCGCCTCGTCCTCGACCACAAGAACGCGGCTCATGCGTGACTCTCCGGCGAACTTATTGGCGAATTCGCTGGCGGTCTGCGGGGTAGTCTTCGCGGCAACTCGAGAGTCAGGGTGGTTCCCTTCCCTGCCCCGTCGCTTTGGGCGAAGACGCGGCCGCCGTGTTTGCGCGCGATGGAGCGGACGATAAACAATCCAAGGCCCGTGCCTTTCACTTGCGACAACGAGCGCTGGGTCACGCGATAAAACCGTTTGAAGATGGGTTTCAATTCCTGCTCGGGGATTCCGACGCCGCGATCGCGGACGCGCAGTATCAGGCGCTTCTCATCGGAAGCGTCTAACTCGACCGAAATGTGCACGCCATCGGGCGAGTACTTCACGGCGTTATCGAGCAGGTTCGAGATGGCGGTGCGTAATTCTTCGGGATCGCCGAGAACCCGCGTCCCATCACCGTTTTGTGACTGCAGGGACGAGGGTAGAGATGGCAGCTCGCGATATTCAAGATTGTCCGCGGGCAGGTGATGGCGGGTGCGAGCCAGTTCCATGCATTCGCGCACCAGCAGGTTGAATTCGGTGGGATGCCGTTGGGCGGGAGCTTTTTTCTGCGCCGCCTCGCCCGCTTTCAACACTTGTTCGACGGTGTGGAGCAGGCGATCGGTGTCGAGCAGCATCAACTCGTAGAACTGCTTTCGCTGCGCCTCGCCTACTTCGCGCCTTTGCAGCGTTTGCAGGTAGAGTCGGATCGATGCAATGGGCGTTTTCAATTCGTGGGTGACGGCGTTGATGAAGCTGTCATGCTGTTCATTACGGCGGATTTCGCGGACCAGGAAAATTGTGTTGAGGACGAGGCCGGCGATGATGACGAGAAAAAGTATTCCGCCAAAGAAAAGTTTGAGACCTTCGCGCCAGTAGAGAATGATCCAGCTGACGTTGAGTGCGACGGCCGCCGCAATGAGGCACACGCCCAGCGTGATGAAGAAGTAGATGGCCTTTTGCCGGCTGATGATCCGCACAGGGAGATTGTAGCGATTTCACCGCCGAGACGCAGAGAACGCCGAGAAATGCTGGCAAAAGAAAAACCGGGGGGCTATGGCTGCCCGGTTTCTCGGCGTTCTCTGCGTCTCGGCGGTGAAACGGTTTAGTCGTTGCCCGCGGCGGCGGCCATCACTTCGGCGGCACGCAAATCCCGCACCAAGGCTGGCTTTGGAGGCAACTTGTCCAGTTCGATTTTGTAGACGTGGCGCGCCAGGCCCAATTTTTTCAGGGCCCAGATGCCGTACCAGTTCATGTCGATCTCGTACCACTTCAAGCCATGACGCGCGGAAACCGGATGGGCATGATGATTGTTGTGCCAGCCTTCGCCGAAGGTCAGAATAGCGACGAAGGCGTTGTTGGTGGAAAGATCTTTGGTGGCAAAGCGGCGCGATCCCCAGATGTGGGTCACGGAGTTCACCATCCAGGTGGCGTGTAGTCCGACCACGGTGCGCGCGAATACTCCCCAGAGCAGCCAGGGCAATCCGCCGATCGCAAACAGGATTACGGCCAAAATAACGTTTGAGGTCCAGTGATACTTGGTCAGCCAAACGTGCACTTTATCTTTGGTGAGGTCGGGAACGTAGCGGGCGAGGGTGGTGGTGTCGTGATGCATCGACTTGCCGGACAGTATCCAGCCCATATGAGCCCACCATTTGCCGTCGTTCGGGGTGTGCGGATCGCCATCCTCGTCGGAGAACTGGTGATGAATGCGATGAGTCGCTACCCAGAAAATCGGACCGCCCTCGAGTGCCAACGTCGCGCACCAGGTCAGGAAATATTCCACCCACTTCGGAGTCTTATATCCGCGATGCGTCAGCAAGCGGTGATAGCTCATGCCGATGCCGAGGCTGCCGGAAACCCACCATAGGAAAATTGCGACGAAGAGTGCTTTCCAGGTAAAGAAAAATAGTGCGGCGATGGCGCCGACATGAAACGCGCCCATGGCAATGCCCGTGATCCAGTTGAAACCGTCTTGGCTGGCTCGTTGGCGGCGATTAACGCCGTCTCCGGCTGCGTTCATTTCCTGGCTGGTTGCTTCGCTCATCGTGTCGCGTGTCGTCTGGCTCATCGCTTCTCTCCCCGCAGCAACTTGGCTGGTTCGCTTTTGACAATAGCAAGAGTGCGGAGCTTTGTTTGTAATACTTCTGTAATCCCCGCTGGATAAAGGGGTTACGGGGGTAATAAAGGGCGGAGGGGCGGAGGGGCGGATCGAAACCTTCCCGTGCACATTTCGCTGACAAGGAGTATGGTTGGCGCGTCGAATCGTGCTCACGCGGCAGGAGGTGTGCGTTGACAGCAAAGTCTTCGAGACCCGAACCATGTACGAAAACTGGGTTGCTTTTTCTAGTAGTGTCGCATCTCGCCATGTTCGCGTTTGTCTTCACGCTGTCGGCGCAAAAGCCCAAGGATGATTCCCCCGCAAAACCCCCGGCGTCCGCCGAAAATAAGACTCCTCCCGACGCGTCCGCCAAGGTAAATCCGGTAAAGCCTTCCGAGGAGTCGCTGGCCAAGGGCAAGAAGATGTATGGCATCGACTGCGCCATGTGCCACGGAAAGAACGGCGACGGCAAGGGCGACTTGGGAGTGGACTACAAGAACATGCCCGACTTCACCAATGCGGACGCATCGAAAAACCGCACCGATGGCGAGATCTTCTACATCACGCGCAATGGCAAAGGCGATATGCCTCCGGAGGACAACCGCGCCAAGGATGAGGACATCTGGAACATGGTGAACTATGTGCGGGCGTTCAAGAAGAAGTAGGGAGCTTACTTTGATGCAGCTTTCACCTCGACCCCTGCCCATTTTTCGAGCAGCGTTAGTGTTGAGGCGTAGTCCAGATCCCCCTGCCCTTCTTCGGCGGCGACGTCGTAGACTTCTTCGACGGCTTCGAGGCCGGGCAAACGCACTCTTGATTCCCTGGCGGCGTCGAGGGCGAGGCGAATATCTTTCAGCATCAAGCGCAACGGAAAATTCGGCGAGAAGTCGCGGTTCAAAATGAAGGGAGCTTTGTAGTCGACGACGCCCGAGCGCACCATCGAAGCCTGCACCAACGGCAACAATTTCTCGACATCGACACCGAGTTTGGCTCCGAGGGTGAGGGCTTCGGCGAATCCTTCATAGATGAGGGCGATCTGTAGGTTCATGACGAGCTTGGTGGCTTGGCCCTTGCTGGTTTCGCCCATGTGGAATACCTGTTTGCCCATGGCTTGAAAGAGTGGCTGCAGGCGCGCCAGGGCTGGTTCGTCGCCACCCGCCATAAAAATCAGGCTGCCGGCGGCGGCGGCGATTTTCGATCCGGTCATGGGAGCGTCAACCCAGTCGACGGCGCGCGCTTTCACTCTCTCGGCAAAACGGCGCGTGGCGGATGGTGAAATCGTGCTTGAGTCGGCGATGATCATGCCCGCAGTCAGCACTGTCTCGACTCCGCCGGGACCGAAGAGGACGGCCTCGACGGCTTTGGTGTCGGAGACGCACATCCAGACGACCTCGGCACCCTGTGCCGCGTCGGCGGGAGAAGCGGCGCTGCGCGCGCCTTCCACTGCTTTGTCTTGACTGGAGGTGCGATTCCATACCGCGACTTCGTGTCCGGCCTTGACCAGATTTGCGGCCATCGACCGTCCCATAATTCCCATGCCTAGAAATGCGACGCGCATTAGCGTTAAGCCTCCTGAATTCTTTGGTCGAACTATCTGGTCGAGCCATCTTTTCGAACTTTCTTTTCGAACTTTGGATTATAAATACGGATTGCCGGTTAACCGCAGAAAAGACTGGGCGCGATTTTTGAATCCGACAAAGTATCCAAAGAAATTGGCCCTCCGTGCGTCGACGACGGGGTGTGGAGCATCGAAAACTAATAGAGACTTGAGAGAACAAAGCCGATAATGTGCTTGTAGGCAGCTGTAACAATCGTAGTGGTCGAAATCATACTGGCGAATTGATGCTAAAGTCCTCTTTTAAAAATCCGGCCTTGCGGCAGCGGGCCAGCCAATTTACGCGCCTGGTGCGGCGTTCTGTGGTCACTCCGGTGACTGGTCAGACTCACAAGGCGCGGCTGGTTGCGAATGGAGAGCTCGGCGTCACCTTCATCGGGCACTCCAGTTTTTTTCTGCAGATCGGCGGACAGAATGTTGTCATCGATCCCAACTTCGCGCGCTGGCTTTTCGTTTTAAAACGCCTGCGCCAACCGGGATTGAATCTGCGCGACCTGCCTCCGATGGATGTCGTGCTGGTAACGCACGCGCATTTCGATCACCTGCATCGCCAGTCGCTGCGCACCATCGCGCGGAAAACTCGCCGCCAGACCGGAACCGCGCCGACGCTGGTCGTCCCGCACCATCTTTACGATTTGGTCAGCGATCTGGGTTTTGAAGAAATTATCGAACTGGAGTGGTGGAACACTCACCGGCACGGCACGCTCGACATCACGCACGTCCCCTCGCGGCACTGGGGAGCGCGCATCATCAAGGATTCGCACCGCGGCTACGGCGGCTACGTGCTGCGCAGCGAGAAACATTCTGTCTACCACGCGGGAGACACCGCCTACTTCGCCGGCTTCCGCGAAATCGGTCGCCGCCTGTCGCCTGAACTGGCGCTCCTGCCCATCGGTGCCTATCATCCTGAAAGTTTCCGCAACGTACACACCAGCCCCGCCGACGCCATGCGAGCCTTCCTCGACATCAAGGCGCGATGGATGATTCCCATGCACTACGGCACCTTCCGCCTGTCACACGAGCCGATTGAAGAGCCTCTGCAATTGTTGGAGCGCGAAGCGCAGGCTGCGGGAGTGAAGGACAAAGTCGTTGTGTTGGAAGAGGGCGTCACGCGGTTCTTTTGATTGACGACGGGACGCTTTCTGCTATTTCAAGTACGGTGAGCGGGAACGTCCCGTCTGTCCCCGAGTTTCCCCCGAGTTTCCCCGCCAATTACTCTTACCCTAGTTGCTGCCGGCGCGGGCGGCTTTCTTACCCGACTCGCGAGCTTCCACGGTAAGTTCTTTTTCGATAGAGGAGAAGCGCTGGAAGACTTCGTGAAGGCGCAGGGCCATGTTGCGGATGGTGTCGGCTTGGGCTTGGACGGTGGCGGGGAGTCCGGGTTCGAGGACCAGGAGCTCGGCGTTGCCCATGATGGTGGTGAGAGCGTTGTTGACGTTGGTGCGCATCTCGATTATGTAGCGGCCGAGGATGGCCTCTGCATGGGCGTTGGCGCTGATTGTTTCGGCTTCGCGGGCGCGCGACTCGGAGTGACGGCGGCGGAGGATTTCTCGTCCGAGTAGTCCGGTCAGAGCGGGCCAGAGTTCGGGCTCGCGGCGTAACTCAAGAATCTGTCCTTCGAGAGTGTAGAACTCTCGCCTCGCGTCGTTGTGGATCACGATGGCGGGCTTGGCGGCAGCGGCCAGGGACTGCTTCAGGGATTTGATGATATTGGCAGAGGAGTTGGACGAGTTATCCGACGAAGCGTCGGCGATCGCTAAGTCGTAGTAACTCCCTACCACGTCGCGGCATAAGTTTTGATCGAGTAATACGAATTCGGGAGCGTGAGCTGGATCGTGCGGCCAGTGGGCGGTAATTTCGCGGGAGAAGGCTGGGTCGCTGGCCAGGATCATGACGGTTTGGCGTTTGCTGGTCATCGTCGCTTTCTGGAACTTGACGTAGCGTCAGAGGGCTCGAGAAGTCCAATTTCAGATCTCCGCCGCCTGGGCCTGACTTTCCACGCGGATGGAAATTGTTCCATCGTGGGAGACGCGGCAAGCCGCGTCTCTACAAGGGACTATCGCTTCGCGCCGCCGGTTGACTTGGTGGAGGCGGCGGCGCCTATGGCTTGGGGAGATTTGCGGGCGCCATTTTGCAGCGCGTCGTCGACTGCCGCTCGGAGATCGACCAACATGCGCAGCGGCTGGCCGGAGGAGTATTCGGCGTGGAACATTACTTTCCAGGACTGGCAGATCATGCGCAGACGGGGGACGGGTTCGTCGGCGGAAAATTGGGCGCGGCGGCAGTCGATGGTGGCGACGTTGCGACGCTCGAGTTCGCGGAGACCGTCCTGAATGGCGTTGAGATCGTCGTGCATGAGACGGAAGAAAATGCGGCGGATCATGAAACTGAAACGGGCGAAGGCGACCATGGCAGAGGGTTCGAAGAAACGGGCGGCATTTTCGGTCTTGAGTTTACGGCCCTGTTCGAGTGCGCCGCTGTGCAGCAACTCACTGAGACGGCGGCAACGGGCGGCCGACTGCATGATGGCTTCGAGAGGAGCGAGCCAGGCGGGAAGCTTCGGCTGTTGCGGGCCGAGGACGGGTTCGAGGACCTGGGCCACGTAGTCGATGTCGATGTCGGCGTCTTCCATGCCGGAGGGCGCGCACAGAGAGAAATATTGGACGAGGAGGAAGTCGGTCTTGTCGCGGTCACTAGCCGACTTCGAGGGCTTGTGCAGGTGATGCACGAGAAGGTGGCGGAGCACGGATTCGTTGGCGAGCGGCGTGGTCTGCAGGAACTGGCGCAGTTGATGCACCTGGATCTGGGCGTCGACTTGCTGGAGCCAGGCTTCGGCTTGCTCGATCGACGCGGGGGATTCCAACAATTCCTCTTGGAACGGGCAAGCGGGAACGTCGATCACAAATTCCCGCACCACGGCGGAATAGACGGGCTGCAGGGCGGAGAGCGTGGCTCCCTGATCTTCGAATGAGGGGAAGGAAGGCGGAGTCGATGCAGTCATGATTTCACGATCCAGTTGGGAACATGTTTGAGGAAGCGGACGGCAACCACCGTCCGTTCGGGATGATATTGAACGGCGACGACGGAGGCTTCGGCGCGAAGGGCGCCGTCCTTGCTTTCAACGAGAACGCGATCGGCGAATTCCAGCGGGCAGGTGACGGCAAACAAGACTTCGTGGGGCGTGCCGAATTCGATGACGGTCTCTTGAAAAAAAGCGCCGCCGTTTGCGAGTGCGCCGGCTTTGAGGGGGCTGTTGCCGTCGAGATTGTTAGCGTCAGCCCCGGCGTTGCCGGGATCCTGGCTGCGT
>JAYUJG010000357.1:0-5874 GCA_043765355.1 Acidobacteriaceae bacterium
CGTCGATCCTGGCCATCCGCGGGTCAACGAAGTGAACAAACGCGAGCAAAATCAGCAAAAACGCATTGGCAACGGCGTCAGCAGCGGCAAACTGGGCTCGCAGCAAACCACCCACCTCGAAAAACGCGAAACTTCTGTCCAGAATCGCGAACAGAAAGACATGGCGGCGCACAACGGCCATCTCACCAAGGCCGAACAGAAAGGCATCAACCGCCAGCAGAACCGGATCAGCAAGACCATCTACAAAGACAAGCATCCAAAACAGTAGTCCGCTGCCAGCTCACAAGAGCGAACCCAAGGACAGCCGCAGACTTGCTGCGGCTTTTCTTTTTTCTGCACGGTCGGGTTTTCCGCAGGGTCGAGAAAAACAGCGCGAACCGTCTACTTTTTCAGCGATCGAACGAACTTCAGCACTTCGCGAGTCTCATCTCTCGAGAGTCTTCGATCGAAAGGTGGCATCCGCTTCCTGCCTTTCGAGATGATCGCCAGGAGTTCGTCGTCCGATTTGGTTTGCACTTCCGGCGAAGCGAGGGCGGGAATTTTCAGGTTCCTGCCGAGCATGGTGTCGCCCTCACCTTTGGCGCCGTGGCAGGCACCGCATTTCGCTTTGTAGATGTCGGTCCCGGAATCGGCCAGAGCCGCGGCACACAGAAGCAAAGTTAGCAGGATAGTAACTAGGCCGGTCCGTGCACGCGGGCACCCGCGCCACATTGGCCAAACTGGCCACCCAGAGGTGAACGCATCTCTCGCCGATACTTGCACCGTCAGATTTTACCAGTTCAATTTCAGCGCGAACTGAAACTGCCGCGGGTCGTAGGCGGCGGTGGGTTGTCCGGCGTTGGTCAACAGTGGACTCACAGCGTCCACGTTGTAACGGTTGGCGATGTTGAAAGTGTCGGCAATCAGATCCATATTGAAGCGTTCGCCAAAGTAGATGCGTTTGGCCACCCGCATGTCGTTGAATATGGTCCGGGGCGTGATCCCGGCATTGCGGCCGAGGTTGCCGTCCAGCGATGCCAGCGTACCGTTGAAGGCCAGGATGCAGGGCTCCTGTAAAAATCCCGACGGCGAATATTTCGAAGCGACCGCCCCATAGCCGCACCCATTGATCGGAGTGCCCGCGGGCACGACATTGGGCCGCCCGGTCAGGGAAGACAACTGCAGGTTGTCGCCATTGCTGGTGATGATGTTAAACGGGCGCCCGGAGCTGAATTCGATCAGTGGGGCCAATGTCCAATTGCTGAGAAATTTGCTGGCGAAGCCGTCTCCGCTCCGCTTGCCGCTTTGATAGACGCCGCTGAACACGAAACGATGCCGCTGGTCGAAAGTGGATGTGGAACGATCGGCGCTGGGGAAGTAGCTGTCCTGCGGCGTCAGCGTGGATTGCAAATCCGTGGAATCGTCGATGGCGTGCGACCAGGTATACGAAGCGAGAAATTCGTAGTGATTGTTAAAGCGCTTGCGCAAATTAGCCGTGAGCCCATTGTAGTTCGAAGTCCCGTTCGAATAGTTGGCATCCATGTCGCCGAACGGAATGCATCCGGTGTAATCGAACGTCGGTGGCACTGGTTTGCACTTCGTATTGAAACCCGGAACCGTCGCAATTAACGCTTGCGCCTGGCTCACGCAATTCGCCTGACCGCTCAAGTAAAATCCCGCTGCGATGGAAGGATTGAGTCCACCGGGGCGGAAGAAGTTTGTCACCGAGGGATCGACATAAGGCAATGGATCACCCGGCAGATTGCAGCCGCTGACCGTGAATGGGCTGGCAGGGGCGGATCGCCCTGGCATTGGGTTCGCACCCGCGTCAAAAGATGCCGCCAGAAAATTGGCCGCCATCAAGTCTCCGCGAACCGCGTTCGCGTTGATCGGACGATTGAGATGGCGCCCGAGGTTCAGGTTGTAGGCCACGCTTAGTGCGAAGCCATCACCCAGATCGCGTTCGATGGTCAGGTTGGCCTGCTGCGAATACGCATACACGAAATTCTTTGATTGCGGATAACCGAAGGGCTGGAAGCCGAGGGGCAGGAAAGTTCCACCCGCCAGGTTGAGGTAGTTCTGGTTAAGAAAAACCGACTGCGGAGCATTCAAAGCCTGAAACTGCTGCTGGTTCGGCAGGTAGAACAGATTGGCGTTGGCTTGCGGAAAGCCTGAGGCGGTGCAGTTCGGTTGATTCAGCAGGCCCTGGAATATCGGAATTGCGTTTAGGTTGGTCGGATTTCCTGCGCCATTACAGAGGCCGGTGCCGCCGAATGCCAACTGGCCGCTGCTCGATCCGTCGGAGGCATCGCCCAGGAAATAAAGGCCGAGCAAGGGATGGTCATAGAACATCCCGAAAGAAGCGCGGACCACCGTTTTTGCGTCCCCCTTGGGATCCCACGCAATACCCAAACGCGGCTGAATGTTATTTTTGTCGGTCTGGATGCCTTTCTGCAATCCGAGCGCGCCGTAGGCAGGCAGAGCCAGTCCTACTGGGGGCTTGAGCTTGGGCGGCATTTCCACGTCGTAGCGCACGCCGTAGTTCAGCGTGAGGTTGTGGCGCAATCGGAACGAGTCCTGCCAAAACAATCCCAAAGACTTGTTAGAAAACGTGTCGGTTGGACTGCCGATGCCCTGGACGAATTGGCCTGGCAGACCGGCTCCGTAGGATTGCACCGGTGACAGGTTCGGGAAATCGGGCAGCGCACCGGGAGCGGGGTTCACGAAACCGAGCGCGGCCGAGCCAAAGGTGCCGAAGTCATAGACGCCGCCGTAGTTCACCGTGAACGTGGCTTGAATCGGCAGATAGTTGAAGTCGCCGCCGAATTTGGTATTGTGGCGTCCGATGCTCCAGGAAAAATTGTCGGTGAACTGGTAGCGCTTTTCGACTCGCTGAATGTAGGAGTAAGGCTCCCGTCCGAAATCCGCGTAGCCGGGGATGTTGACCGCGGGAGCGGTTCCGCCGGGGATTTTGGTGTTGTAGAAAAAGGCCAGACCACGGCGGGCGAACTGGAAAGTCAATTCATTCACCTTGTTGGCACCGATGGTCCAGGTGTCCTTGGCAATGCCGGCGGCATCGCGGAAGGTTTGCTGAGAAGTTCGCGAATAGGCGTTTTGGCCGGCTGGCTGGTCTTCTCCGCTGACCTCAATCCCGGTCATGGTGCTGGGACTGACGTTACCCCGCAGCGTCAGGCGGTTGCTGTTGCTCACGTTGTGGTCGATGCGCAGCGAGTAGACGCTGGTGCCCTCGAACACGGGAAAATTGCCTTTCTGGGAAGCCAGCGTCAGATACGAGGCCGGCGTGGGAACGCATGCGCTCCCGGGCGGACATGTGGTCGGGAATCCGGTCCATGTGTTGAGAGCGCCCCCGGTTGCGCCCAGCACCAACTGGGTCGGCCAAACTCCGTCAATGCCTTGGCCCGAAGATGCCCCGGTCAGAACGGCGTATTGAGCTACTTCGTTCGCATATCCCGCGCTCCCTTGTTCCGCGGCGAGCACCTTGGGATCTGTTAAGAAACCAATTTGCCCCGGGGTTAGCTGCAAAACGCCGAATGGAAGGCCGACCAGGGTGGTATCAAATGGTGACAGCCCAAAATTCCCCTGCCCTATGCTCGAAAACCCCGTCTCGTGCCGTCGTGTTGTTTCATACGCCAGGTAGTAATACGTCTTGTCCTTCCGAATCGGTCCGCCGAAAGCAAATCCTCCTTGCGCCCGCGTGTACGCCGGATTGGAAGTGGTGCTGAACGGGTTCACGGCCTGAAACTTGCGATTCCGCAGGTACCCAAACACGTCGCCGTGAAAGTCGTTCGATCCCGAGCGCGTGATGATGTTGACCACGCCTCCCGAGGCCCGTCCGTATTCGGACGCGTAGCTGTTGGTGATGATCTGGAATTCCTGCACCGCTTCTTGCGACACGGTCGACCGCACGCCATTCACCGAATTGTCCGTCGCGTCCGCGCCATCCACGTTCACCAGGTTCGATCGGGCGCGCTGGCCGCTCATGTTGAGGCCCGACGTCGGCGCCGCTCCCGTGTTCGGCGCGTTGTCGCGCACCACCTGCGAATCCGTCAGCGTGAAGTTGATGTAGTTCCGCCCGTTGATCGGCAGATTGTCGATGCGGCGCTGGCCAATCGTGTCGGTCGTCGAACTGCGCGCCGTTTCCACCAACTCCGCCTGCGAGCTCACTTCGACGACTTCCTTGCCCCCAGCCAGCGTCAGCATGACCGGCAAATCCGCCAACTCGCCTACCGTGATGGCGGTGCCGCTGGCTTCAGCCTTCGCGAATCCAGACGCGTCCACAGTAACCGAATATGTGCCCGGAGCCAGTTGGCGCACGTTGTACCCACCCTGTCCGTCACTGCTGCCGGCGCGTTCCAGAGCCTTGCCTACATCTCGTACCGTTACCGTGGCGTTGGTCACGGAGTTGCCCTTGGGATCCTTCACGCTAACGTGCAGATCGCCGGTGGCGGCACCCTGCCCAAAGGCAGACTGCCGCTGCAAGAGGAACAGAAAGATGCCCAAGAAACAAACCAGACGCAAACCGGATGACACGGACGCTGACACTCTCATAGGGCTCCTGGATTCTTCTGCAACATCGAGGTTGCGGAAGCCGGACTCGCAGTGCGTGGTGCATGACTTGCCTGTTCCAGCCCCGCATCGGGACGGGATACCGCTGATATGTACATCACGCGGGGGTATTTAGGCAAGCAATAAGGTGGGTTACCCGCTGGTGAGCCATACATATTGGCAATGTGTTTGTTCGAGATGGTTTGCGTTTGCCCTGCCGTTTCTTTAGATTCGTAGGCACAAGAAGGACTCCTAGTCGCAAGCGAGTGCGGCCCCGGATGGTGCGCCGGATTTCGACAGCTTGCGGCATCGCTGCACCGATGCCCTCATACCGGCGTCGGCGATGGGCTGGCCCGCTGCCAGTCTCTGTTTCTAGCAGTTTGTTCTGCCGAGAGTGCTGCCGTGTCTGAAATGTTTCTTGTGCCTGCGATTTCGCAACCTGAAAACTTCAACGGACATTCCATGACCGGCACCTTGCTCCGGGTCATGGTGTGTGCTCCGGAAAATGCCGGGTGGGGCGTTTCCGCCAAAGCTGCGGCTTGGCGCGAGCTTGGATTTCAGCACGCTCCCAATCTGGCCCTCGCCGCGGCACAGCACGAGCTTCTTTCTCGACTCCTCCGCGACGCCGGCGCCGATGTCCTCAGCCTGCCTGCTTCGCCATCGCTCTCGCTGGATGCCGTCTATGCCCACGATGCTTCCCTCGCCACCGACGGCGGTCTCTTGTTGATGAATCCTGCAAAGAAAAATCGGGTCCCAGAGCCCCAGGCTCACGCAAACTTTTGCCGAGCACTCGGCATTCCAGTCTTTGGCGAGATCGCCCTGCCCGGAACCTCGGAGGCTGGCGACATCGTTTGGCTCGATGCCGGAACCCTGCTGGTCGGCGATGGCTATCGTACCAACAAGGCGGCGATCGAGCAGATGCGGCTCTTGTTCTCTTCCCACGGGTCGTCGCCGGCTCCCCGTGTAGACGTGTTGTCGGCCCCCCTGCCTTACGGGCACGGCCCCTCGGCCTGCCTGCACCTCATGTCGCTCATGAGCATGCTCGATGAAAGCACAATTTTGGTCGACCTGCCCTGGCTGGCCGTCGAGACCGTCGAATTACTTACGGGGCGCGGCTTTCGCCTCCTCGAGATCGATTCCACCGAGCGCGATTCCCTGGCCTGCAACGTGCTTTCACTCGGCGCCAAGCGCTTGATTGCTCTGGAAGAAAATCGCAACACCAATCAACGGATGCGCGACGCTGGGTTTGATGTGCGAACGTTTCCGGGGTCCGAAATTTGTATCAACGGGGCGGGTGGGCCGACGTGCTTGACGCGCCCCCTGTTGCGG